>CAYUUQ010000025.1:0-13030 GCA_964447875.1 uncultured Methanosarcinales archaeon
TGAACTACTTTTTTAGGTAATCTAAATTCTGGAATACCATAAACCAAAACACCGCATGGTTCATGTAATGCTTCATATATAGTAACTTTATAACCTAGAATAGCAAGGTCAGCAGCACAAGTAAGTCCTGCAGGTCCTCCACCAACAATAGCAACTTTTTTCTTTTTCTTAGTAATTGACGGCAATTCTTTTTTACCATTGTCAGCAGCATACCTTTCTAGTTTTCCTATATTAACTGCTTTTTCTGCTTTATTTAAAACACATTTTTCATCACATTGTTTTTCCTGTGGACAAACTCTACCACAAACTCCAGGAAGATTATTTGTTTTTAATATTGTTTTAAGTGCTTTATCAACTTTATCTTCTTTTATGTATTTGATAAACTTTGGAATGTTAACAGCTACAGGGCAACCATCAACGCAAAAAGGTTTCTCACATTGTAAACACCTTGCAGCTTCTTCGATAGCATCCTCTTTACCATAACCTAAACACACTTCATCAAAGTTCTTACATCTTTTCGAAGCTTCTTGTTCTGGTACAGGTATTTTATCTTTCATTCTATTTTATTATATTTTAAAAAGTCAGACGCAGAGCTACTCTTTTTACAACTAACGCATTGAAAAACAACATCCCCATTTGGTGAAGGAAAATCACTCTTTCGAATATTTATCTTATCACACTTAGGGCATTTAAGATCAATAGCCTCAAACTTAAAAAATCTATTACACTCTTTACAAAAAAATACTTCTTTACCGCACATCATCAATTTATGTGGTGCTGCACTACAATACGGACAAAAATTAAGTTCTCCCATTTTCCTAATGCCTCCTAAAAATATTATTTTTTGCGAGGAACAAGAAATGTTTCATTTCTCAGTGCCTCCCTATTTTACATTTATGTTCTTCTTCTTTATACATATTATTTCTATTCATAAGTTCATCCCAATCAACCTTATGGCCATTAAACTCAGGACCATCAACACAAGCAAATTTTGTTTCATTCTCAACTTCTACCCTACAACAACCACACATCCCCATACCATCAACCATCAATGGGTTTAAACTAACTAGTGTTTTAACTCTTTGTCTGGTCATCTTACAAACCATTTTCATCATTATTGGTGGCCCAATAGCAATAAACAAATTTGGTTTATGTCTTGAATTTACGATCTCTCTAATTATATCTGTAACAAATCCTTTATGGCCTTTACTTCCATCATCTGTTGCGATTAAAACTTCATCCGCTACCTCATTAAATTTGTCTTCCCAAAAAAGATGATTTTTTGATTTAGCTCCAAGTATTACTTTAACTTCATTTTTTATCTTCTTTAGTGCTTTTGCAATTGGGTATATTGGTGCAATACCTAACCCACCACCAACTAAAACAATTGAACCATAATCTTTCACTAAACTTGGTTTTCCAAGTGGTCCAACAAAATCTAGTAATGTATCTCCTTTTTTCATATTGCTTAATTTATGTGTTGTATATCCAACATCTAAGAAAACTATTGTTATTGTCTTTTTAGTAGAATCAGCAATTGTTAAAGGAATTCTCTCTCCTTCTTCATCAATTCTCAGCATGATAAATTGTCCAGCCTTAGCTCTTTTAGCAATTTCTGGAGCTTCAATCTCCATAAGATAAGTTTTCTCTGCTAATTTCTGCTTTTTTAATATATTAAACATATCTCCACCCTCAAGAGAAAGCAGAAAATGCTGATTTATAAATCTTTAGTTTTAATCTTAACTAAAATATCCATAACTTTTAAATAAACAGGTATATACCTATAACTACAATGGAAAAAATACAATTTTTTCCTCTAGATATATCATATAAGGTAATAAATAATAAGCCAGTAATACTTTTAGCAGCGAGAACTATAGACAATAAGCAGATACTTATTCTTGATAATACATTCCAACCCTATTTTTATGTTATTCCAAAAACAGATACAGTAAAAGAAAAACTTGAAAAGATAAGGCTAGAACTTGATAATAAGGAAGTAGCAGAAGTAACAAAAGTTGAAAAAATAAAAAAGAAGTATGATGGAAAAGAAGTTAATGCATTAAAAGTATATACAAAATTTCAAAAAGACATACCAAAAATAAGAGATGTAATAAAAGAATGGGAGATAATAGAACATATATCAGAATATGATATTATTTTTACAAGACGTTACCTTATAGATAATAACTTAACTACATTAAGGCTCACAGAAGCAAATGGAGACTTCATAAACTATCCTTCTAAAGTTCCTGTATTTAAGATAAAAGATATAACTCAACAATCAGATGATATGTTGCCTTCTCCAAGGATATTATCATTTGACATAGAAACATATTCTGAATCAGGAGAAATAGACTCAGAGAAAAATCCAATAATTATGCTATCTTTTTATGGAGAAAACTTTAAGAAAATAATAACTTGGAAGAAGTTTGATACAAGAAAAGATATAGATTTTGTTGATTCTGAGTTAGCGTTAATAGAGAAATTCAAAGAAGTTATAGATCAATATAAGCCAGACATTTTAACTGGCTATTATTCTGATGGATTCGATCTTCCTTACATAAATAAAAGAGCAGCAAAATACAAGATAAAATTGAATCTTGGAGTAGACTTTTCAGAACTAAATGTAACTCATAAGATTACTACATCATCAAAGATATTTAGCATATTACATATAGATATTTATAAGTTCATAAAAAGAATCCTTGGTTCTCAACTTGATACTGAACTATATGGGTTAAATCAGGTAGCAGAAGAACTATTAGGTGAAAAGAAACATGATGTTGATTTGTCTAATCTTTCTAAGCTATGGGATAATTCTGACCCAAAGTTAACTGAATATGCAGATTATAATCTAAGAGATGCAGGTTTAACATTTAGGCTGACAACTAAGATTTTGCCTAATATGATAGAGTTGATGAAAATAGTAGGCTTAACATTATATGATATAAATCGTATGGGATTTTCTCAATTAGTCGAATGGTATCTTTTGAAGAATGAATCAAACTTTAATGAAATCGCTCCTGATCTACCTAATAATGAAGAGATCAAAAAAAGAAAAGGAGATACGTTTAAAGGAGCTTTCGTATTTGAACCTAAACCTGGTTTATACCAAGATATACTGGTGTTTGACTTCAGAAGCCTATATCCTAGTATAATATCTTCTCATAACATTTCTCCAGGAACAAAATGTTGCACTTGTTGCAAGGATGTTGGAAATATTCCTCCAGAATCTAATCAATGGTTTTGCATGAAGAAAAAAGGTTTTATTCCTTCTATGATGGAAGACTTAATAAAAAGAAGGATGCGTATAAAAGAAATAGCTGCTAAAAAAGATAATCCTTTGTTAGAAGCAAGGCTTACAGCACTAAAACTGTTAGCAAATTCTTTCTATGGCTACTTAGGTTTCTTTGCTGCAAGATGGTATAGTTTAGATTGTGTTAAGGCAATAACTTCTTATGGAAGATATTATATCCATAATGTTATTGATAAAGCCAAAAAAGCAGGTTTTAATGTTATTTATTCTGATACCGACTCAGTATTTCTAACTTTAGGAGATAAAACAAAAGAAGATGCATTTTCATTTTTAGAAGAGATAAATAACTCGTTACCTGATCTGATGGAACTTGAGTACGAGGGAACATATAAACGAGGAATATTTGTTGCAGCAAAACAAGGAAGCCTCGGAGCAAAGAAAAAATATGCTTTACTTGATGAAGAAGATCGCCTGAAGATCAAAGGATTTGAAACTGTCAGACGTAATTGGAGCCCTATTGCTAAAGAAGTGCAAGAAAATATTCTAAACATAATACTCAGAGAAAATGATAAGGAAAAAGCACTGAAATACATAAAGAACATAATAAAAGAATTCAAAAATAAAAGTATAGACAATGATAAGTTAATTATCCATACACAGCTTCAAAAAGATATTGATAGTTATGACACAATTGGCCCACATGTTGCAATAGCATTAAAGATGAAGGAAAAAGGTATTTCAGTTATCCCAGGAACCTTAATACAATACATAATAACAGAAGGTAAAGAAAAGATAAGAGATAAAGCCTCTTTACCTGAAGATGTTAAAGAAGGAGAATACGACTCAGATTATTACATCAAACACCAAATTATCCCAGCTATTTCTCAAATATTTGATGTTTTGGGTTATTCTAAAGAAGAATTGTTAGAAACTAAAGATCAAAAGAAACTAAGTAATTTTTAATAATTTATATAAAAAAATATTTTTTTGTTATTATTCTAACACATTTATTATAAAATTAGATTTATTTTAATTGATTGGGAGTGGAAATGATAGAAACAATGAAAGTATTTAATGATCCATCTTTGATGGAACCTCTTTGTCCAGGTTGTAATTCTATAATTAAATTAGGTATCACTACAAAATTTGATAAAAAATTAAAAGCTCCTGTATGTAATTGCGGAGAAGTTCTGAGATAGGTTACTTTTGTACGAGAGAATGTCTAGCTAGATTAATATCTGAATCTAAACATTTATCTCCGCTTAACGTAATTGAAAGACACCTTCCACCAGTATAAGCATCTAAAATACCTGCTACTGTAGCTTGATTGCTTTTCTTAGGTATTGTAATAACTCCTGGCATATGTACTCCAAAAAAATCTCTTGGTTTTTCTGAACTATGTCCTGCTGTAGAGTATACAACAACATTTGCATCAGGTGTTTCATCAAAAACATAAGTCTTCAAATTCTGAAATGCTTTCCAATCCCTGTCAGTTCCCCATGTAGAGGTAGCTTCGTCACCAGGAGCAGCAGTGCCTTCGGGTCTTTCATCATAGCAAACAACTTCATAACCTAATTCATTTGCAGCTTCTATTCCATGAAGATAAACCATTGCCCTATACTGTAAATTACTTCCTGTCCTTTCCTGTATACAATGGTTAAGTTCCTCAAATTTAGTTACAATTTCATCTCTAGTTATTTCTCCCGATAAATACCCATCAACCAAAGGTTGTTCATTACTGTCTAATTCAACTGCAAACACATTTCTTTGACCATCTCTTTTTAGGTCAGGTAGTAATCTTCTTAAATATTTAGAAGCATTGTCTTCAACAAATTCTCCATTCTCATCAACATTATACTCTGGAGTTTTACCCAATAATACAATATCATTTGTTGATGCAGCTGTTAAAATTATCTCATCAACATCATCTAATGAAGTTTCTGGGTAGACTTCTATTGTTTCACGTTCATACGTAAAACTATCAGTTAATTCCATCCCGGTAAATATCCTAACATTCTCAGCAGTTAGTGGAATATCATCTTCTTTCATTCTTTTATACGCATCTTCAATATCCCATTTATATAATCCATGTTCAACTGCAGAGACTATTCCAGGAACATGACTTGCTTGTAATCCATGTTCTACCAAATCAAAAAACATATATTCATGAATATTAGTTTCTCTCAACTGTCTATAGGCATCTGCAAGATCTTCAGTAGGAATAATTCTCCTATCATAAAGTTCTTCAACAACACCATGTCCTCTTGCTTCATAAAATTTCTCAATCGCATCCATATGTTCTCTTTCAAAAGATGGATTATCCCATATTTTCTCAAAATTTACCGGATTAATATATTTTAAAACTCTGTTATAATTTGCCATAAATTCACTATCTTCTAATCTATTTATTTCAAGAAGATCTATAATATCTCCAACTCTTACACCCTTAGCTAGCGTTTCAAGAATCAACTGTTTGTCTTCAGGCCCTTTCCAGTTTAGAAGTATGTCCATAAAATCATCAGAATCGCAATAATTACTTCCATGGTTTAAATGTCCACAAAATCTAGCTAATTCCCTTGTAGGAGTAGTTATCTTATATAGATCTGCTACTTTTTTCATTGTCCAATAATTAGGTCCCTCTAAAAATAAATTTATTCCTAGCAGATCTTTTGGTTTTGCACCAGCAGAAACTAAATCTCTTAAATACCAGTCATTTTTATCTACTAATCCATCTACTAATGCAATATTATCATCATTAATTTCAATTCTCATTCTTTCAAGTATAGAAATATTTGGCCTATTACGACCCCATTCGACAAGACTGTCAATTCCTCTTTGAATCTGCTCTCTAGCAGCCGCAACCCCTATTCCAACTACAGCAGCACCTATAGCCAACCACGGCCTTACTACACTTCTATCTGACATATTTCAATCAAATTGAGTATATCTTTTAAACTTTTTCTATCCTACAGTAGATAAAACAAATTCTCAATAACATTTTGGAAATCATAAGGTTCGTCTTTTTACCCACGACTGAAGTCGTGGGTTTGATTTGACGAACCATTGATATCAGGAATCGACAGACCCACAACTAAAGTTGTGGGTATTCGATTACTACATATAAATTTACAATCCTTTATTTTCTCACTTCGTTCGCAACTAAAAGTTTATAAACCATAACCAATTTTCTAGAACAATTATGGCACCATACGATGCAAAGAAAACAGAAGAAGAAATACTAGAATTCTGGAAAAAGAATAGTATTCACTCTAAAATCCAGAAAAGAAACAAAGATGGTAAGAAATTCTATTTTCTTCAGGGTCCACCTTATACTTCAGGTAGACTTCATATAGCTCATGCTTGGAATAATTCTCTAAAGGATATTGCTATGCGTTATAAAAGAATGCAAGGCTTTGACGTATGGGACAGAGCTGGTTATGATATGCATGGTTTACCTACAGCAAATAAAGTACAAAAAGCATTAAAACTTAAAGATAAAGATGAAATTGTAAAATTCGGTTTAGACAAATTTGCAAAAGAATGTCAAAAATTCTCTATTGATAACAAAAAACTCATGGATCAGGATCTTATAAGACTAGGTATATGGATGGATTACAAAAATGCATATCTTCCTGTTACAAATGAATTTATGTCATCTGAATGGTTACTCATAAAAAAAGCACATGAACAAGATAGATTATACAAAGGAAAAAAGATCATGCATTGGTGTGGCGATTGTGAAACATCATTAGCTAAACATGAACTAGAATATCAAACAGACACTGATACAAGTATATTCTTAAAATTCAAAGTTAAGAATACAGATAATGAATACTTACTTATCTGGACAACAACACCTTGGACAATTGCTTACAACTTAGGTGTTATGGTAAACCCAGACTTAGAATACCTAAAAACAAAAGTTGATGACGAAATCTGGTATATTTCTAAAGCATTAGCAGGTGTTTTCATACAATCTGTCGCAGGTAAAAAATTCGAAATTCTGGAAGAATTCAAAGGCGAAAAATTAGAAGGTATGGAATATATTCATCCTTTGTATGATGACTTAAAACATTATTATGATGAAATAAAAAAAGAATCTCCAAAAGCACATACTGTATTATTATCAAAAGAATATGTAGATACAACAGCAGGAACAGGAATGGTGCATTGTGCACCGGGGTGTGGTCCTGAGGATTATGAAGTTGGTCATAAATATGGCATAAAACCATTCAATCAATTAAATGAAAAAGGAGAATATGAAGATATGGGTCGCTTCACTGGATGGGTAGCTAAAAAAGATGATAAAAAATTCATAGAAGAATTCAAAAAATTAGATATATTAATAGAATCATCTGAAGTAGAACACGAATATGCTCATTGTTGGAGATGTAAAGACCCAGTTGTCTTTAGAACAACAGAACAATGGTTCTTGAAAATTGAAGATTTAGTTCCTAAAATATTAGAATATAACAAAAAAATACAATGGGAACCAAAGTCTGCTAAAAAAAGCTATGAACAATGGATAACTAACATTAAAGATAATGGCATAACACGTCAAAGATTCTGGGGAACACCAGTTCCAATATGGGAGTGTGATTGTGGAGAAAATATTGTAGTTGGAAGTAAAGAAGAACTTGAAAAATTAGCAAAAAATAAACTACCAGATAATCTACATAAACCTTGGATTGATGATGTTATAATTGAGTGTCCAAAATGTAAATCCGATGTAAAAAGAATTCCAGATGTCTTAGATGTATGGATCGATTCTGGAACAGCATCATGGAACTGTTTAGAATATCCTCAAAGGGAAGATTACTTTAAAAAATATTTCCCAGCAGACTTAATCTTAGAAGCAACTGAACAAACAAGATTATGGTTTAGTATGTTGCAAATTTGTTCTACAATAGTTTTTGGAAAACAATGTTACTTAGGTGCTCATAATCACGGTATGATCTTAGACATAAGTGGAATGAAGATGTCTAAGAGTTTAGGGAATATTATTTCACCTTACGAAGTTATAGATAAATACTCTGCAGACATATTAAGATATTACATGTGTCAAACAAAAGCAGGAGAAAACATAAACTTCAACTGGGAAGAAGTAAAGATAAAACAAAGAAACTTATTAGTTCTATGGAACTTACATAAGTTCTTAATAGACTTTTCTAGCCAAGTAGGTACTTTTCCAAATAATATAGAAAAAACAAAAAGATCAATAGAAGAAAGATATATTATATCAAAATTAAATTCAACAATAAAAAAAGTAACCAAATTATTTGACGAATACAGGTTAGATGAGACTATTGCTAAAATAGAAGAATTATTCTTAGATCTTTCAAGAACTTATATTCAATTAGTAAGAGATAAATCATCAACAGGTAATGTTGAAGAAAAGAAAACAGTTCTTCATACAGTCTACAAAGTTTTATTAGACTCCTTGAAGATGTTTTCAACAATATCACCTTTTATAACAGAAAGAATATACTTAGATTTCAAAGAAGCATTTAACTTAAAACTAGAAAGTATACATCTATTTAACTGGCCTAAATCAGATGATAAAGAGATTGATGTAGAATTAGAAAAAAATATGGATCTAGTAAGTAATGTTGTTCAGTCAACTTTAGCTGCAAGAGAAAAAATAGGATTAGGAGTAAGGTGGCCCTTGTCTGAAGTTATATTTGTAACAAAAGATGAAAAAACAATTCAAGCAATTGAAAAATTAGCTAATATAATAAAGAAACAAACAAACATAAAGGAAATTAGAATACAACCTTCCTTACCTGGCGTAAAAACAAATATCAAAGTAGACTATAAACAATTAGGTCCTGACTTTGGACAAAAAACTCCAAAGATAATAGCTAAATTATCTTCTGAAAGCCCGAAGACTATTCTTTCACATATAGAAAAAGAAGGTAAGTTTGTAATAAAAGTAGATGGTGAAGACATAAACATAGTAAAAGAATACTTAATAGTTGATAGAGTTATTCCAGATCTTTACCAAGAGTCTACATTCAAGACAGGATTATTATATGTTAACAAAGAATTAGATGAAGAACTTGAAGCAGAAGGTTATTCAAGAGAAGTTATGCGTAGAGTTCAAAATGCACGTAAAAAAGCAGGATTACAAAAGACAGATGAGATAGTTTTATTCATAAAAACAGAAGAAGAGCTAGTAGAGATGCTTATGAAACATGAAAAAGTCATACAAGAAAAATGCGGGGCAATAAAAATGAAGATTGCTTCAATTAACCCTGCAAAAAAGCACCAACATTCTTCTAAAGAAAAAGTCAAATCTAAAGAATTTGAGATCTTCTTTGATTAATCTTTAAAAAAGATTTATATAGTATTAATGTTATAATAGGTTATACTTCAAAAACAGGTGATTATCATGTCAAAAACTAAACCAAAAGACTTTAAGATATGTGTTGTTGATGATCATGTACAGACATGCATCTCTCTTGCAACTGTACTATTAGATTATGGTTTCAAGTCTATTCAAGCATATAATGGTAAGAACGCTATTGAGCTCTGCAAAAAAGAAAAACCAGATTTGATGCTGGTTGATATAAAGATGCCCGAAATGAATGGGTATGAAGTAGCAGAAAAACTACCAAATCAAAAGATAATTCTTATGACAGCTTTTGGTAACGATGAAATAAGCGATACCAATCCAAATAATGTATCTTCTGTTCTTGAAAAACCTGTCGGTGTTGATGTGTTGTTGAATGCTGTTTGTAACGAGCTGAAGATTCCAGTTCCTAAGATTTAAGTATGGCCTATAAAATGGGATTTAATACTAGAAAAAAAAATCTAAATTATCTTTTTATTGGAATAATCTCTATTTTATTTCTATCTTTTATATGGTATGCTGTTGTTGTTCCAGAAATGTTAAATGTACCAAGTGACTTCTCTTATTCAGCAGAAGTTGCATCACAAGACAACTTCTACAACGAAGAGAAAGGTGAGTTTGGAGAACCATTTAAATCACAGACAAAATTTAGTTATGAAGTAGTATCTCAATTTGAAGATATATTAACAATAAAAAATATATTTGATGTAAGGAATATTTCAGGAGAAAAGATATTCTCTGTTGAAAGATTATACGGTATTGACAAAAGAACAGGAAAACACGTAACTGGTTATGGTGATAAAGATAGAAATGGTTATTTGTTCGCTCCAAGGAACCTAAAAAAACATCAAAACTTTATCTATTGGCATATAAATTATGATACTCCTGCTTATATGGAGTTTCAAGATGAGATAAATCTTTATGGCTTAAACTTATATCAGTATGAGACAGATTATCATGCAGATCAAACAGCAGATTTGGGGCATTTACCTGGTGTTCCTGAAAAAAGAGGAGTTAAACTTAATATTAACCTTAAATTATGGATCGAACCCATAACTGGAAGATTAATTAAGTATGAAGATGACACTCTTGCAAATTATTATAATTTAACAACAAATGAAGTAATCAATCCATGGAACAAGTTTAACAATAGATATGTGGATGATAGTGTAAAGAGACAAATTCTTGAGACGCAGAATGAAATATTCAGGATTAGATTGATAAAATTGATAATTCCTATACTATTTTTAACACTATTATTTTTTGTATTTCTTTACTTGTTTTTAACAGAGGGGAAATAAATGAAGATTAAATATCATCTGATTGTCGGATTTGGGTTGGTTATTCTTTTGACAGCATATATTGGATGGATCTCAATATATTATAGTGAGATAGTCATAAAATCACTTGAAATTAAGAGCCATGTTCCTTATCTATTATTTGTCTCAGAGATAATAATCTTGATATTTGGTCTTTTGATAGGGTTTCTAATATCGAGAAGAATATCAAAACCACTTGATAAACTGATAAAAGGTACAGAATTATTTGGTAAGGGCAACCTAAAACATCGAATTGATATTAGAAGCGATGATGAATTAGGTGAACTAGCAGAATCATTCAATAATATGGCTAATGAATTAGAGATTAATTTAAATGAGGTAATGACTGATAGGGCCAAATTAAAGAATTACCAAAAATATCTTGAGAAAAAGGTACTAGAAAGAACTGCCGAACTTGAGAAGAGTAAGGGAAAACTAAAAAAAGATTTAGAAAAGCTAAAAGATTTAGATAAGCTAAAAGTAGAGTTTCTTTCATTGATCTCCCACGAACTTAAAACACCTTTAACTCCAATTAAGGTGCAAATAGAAAGGCTATTAAGGAAAAAGATGACAAAAAAAGAAACTAATGAGAGCTTGGAGATGGTTCTTAGAAGTGTTAATCGATTGGCAAGATTGATAAATGATATATTAGATATATCTCGGATAGATTCTGCAAGGATGAGATTCTCAATGCAGGATGTTGATGTCAAACCTTTTATAGATCATACAGTCAAAACAATGGCACCTTTGGCTGATAATAGTAAAGTCAAGATAAAAACAACTTTTAAAGGACTTCCTTTGAAATTACAATTTGATCCAGATAGAATACAACAAGTACTTATCAATCTTATATCAAATGCAATAGATCACAGTGAAACAAAAAAATTATCTATCGGATCTATAAAAAAAGGAGATAATATTGTATTTTATGTTAAGGATTATGGTGCAGGGATTTCAACAAAAGAGTTACCACATATTTTTGATAAGTTTTACTCAGGTAAGGAACGTAAGATGTTTCATCACGGAACAGGTCTTGGTTTAGCTATATGTAATGGTATTATGGATGCACATAAAGGGAAGATATGGGTCGAAAGCAATTTAAAGAAAGGAACTACTTTCTTTTTTAGTTTGCCTTTAAACAAAAAGAATTATAAAGATAAAAAATGATGTGATAAAAATGACAAAAAATCTAGTATTAGTAGTTGATGATGAGTATGATATTAGAGAGAGTGTTAGACTTATTCTTGAGGATGAAGGATTCAAGATAGAGACTGCAAAGGACGGAGAAGATTGTTTAAAAAAGCTAGATAAGATATCACCAGATGTTATTCTTCTAGATATTCTAATGCCTGGGTTAAAAACAAAAGATATTGTTAAAGGCATAAATGAGAAAAACAAAAAAACCCAAATAATATTCTTAACAGCTGTAAAACTTTCTGATGCATTAAAGCAAAAGATTGTTCCAGACAATACCTCTGACTATATTGAAAAACCATTTTGTACAGATGTTCTTGTTAGGACCATCAAAGGCGCATTAGTCAAAAGCTGAAGTTCACTAGTGAACGCCATATTTCTTATTGTAAAACAGATATAGCTTTTCGTGAATATTATGTATAAGTATACATTATCTAGTTATCACTACATTGTAGTTAAAAAAACAAAAGATTTATATATAAGTTCTTATGTTTATTAATATATTTTTAGAGGGGTGATAGATCATACAATTAGTTGGTCTATATGGTCAATATAAAAACAATAACAATTATTGAATCTTTTTCTAGATTAATTAATATAATTGATAGGGTGGTCTACAATGAGTAATATAGGTATAGTAGCTGTTGATGGAGATGCATCTCCCCAAAATGCTTTGATTATGGCTTTAATCGAAGAAGCAACAAAACACGGCGGAACAAAAGTAAAAGGAATAAATTATGGTATGAGGGGCCTAATGATGGAAGGATTCCAATCAACTAAACAGATAGTCAAAGACATTAGTGCTAGGTCAACCCTTCCAGCAGATTTCCAATCTATGTTACAAAGCAAGCGTTATAATGTTATCCCTGTTGGTGCTGATAAAAGTACAATAGAAGAAAGAGCAGG
>CAYUUQ010000026.1:0-12386 GCA_964447875.1 uncultured Methanosarcinales archaeon
AATACCTCAAGAGGAAATTGCTAAAAAGATTAAGTTAAGTCAGCCTTCTGTTGGTGCAAGAATAAAGAAATTGAAAGAGAAAGGAATTCTATGGAGTGTTAATGGTGTGAACTTTAGAGTAGTTGATCTACATTTAGCTAAAGTTGATGTAACAGCTACAGATACTGCTGCAGTTATTAATGAATTTAATCATTGCCCTTTTTTTCTTAATGCTTTGATCACTTCTGGAAGGCATAATATCTGCTTGTTTTTTATGTCAACTGATCTTAAGAGGTTAGAAGGTATTGTTAACCATCATCTTCGCGGAAATTCAAAAGTTAAGGATGTTGAAATGAATATAGTTATTACAACTGAGAATGATTTTATATTGCCACTTAATATTAATTATAATGATAAAGAGCAAGTAAAATGTAATCAAGAGTGTAAGGATTGTTTAGAGATGTGAGAAAAGGTGATGAATATGATTAAAAAAATGATTTTAATGAGTTTGTTTCTTTTGGTAGTTTTAGTTGGTTGTGAAACTACTGGTAAAGCTATAGGTGGGGTTGATGATCAAACAGATGATTACACTAGAGTTACTTGGGAAGAGGAATATACCGGAGATGCGGCATGTGCTCAAATAGGAAAATTATGCCATAAAGTATATCGTTATGGGGAAGATTATCCTGATAGGACAGTTACATGTTCATTTAGAATTGGTGCCACTTCACTATCGCCAACAGCATTATGTCAAAATCCAAGTATAGGAACTGGAGTAACATGGGGTGGTGAAAAATCAGCACATGCAGCATGTGAAGAGATAGATTTGGATTGTGTCACAGCATACAATATCTTTGGACTTGAGCAAGGATGTAACTTTATACCTTATGGTGTTTCTGGCGATAACCCAAGAGCAACAGCATTATGTAATGTAAGTGAAACTCCTAATAATGATCCTAATGCAGACCCCTGTCAAGATGAGAGTTGGACAAAAAGTATAACAAACTGTTGCGAATTACAATTAATGAATGATAGTTTGTCATCAGATTATGTTCTTGTACAAGATATTGATTGTTCTGAAACAAGAACATGGAATGGTGGAACCGGTTTTAAACCAATAAGTGGTTTTAGTGGAGGAGTTCTTGATGGTAAAGGATTTGTTGTTGAAAATATTTATATAAATACGACTGGGAATACTGGTCTTTTTGCAAATCTAGGTGGAACAGCAGTTGTTCGTAATTTGGGTTTGCGGAATGTTTTAATCCAGGGTGATCATTATGTTGGTGGTTTTGGTGGCCATATTTCTGATACAGCTATATTAGAAAATTCATATGTGACTGGTAAGCTTCTAAAGACTGATGGATATTTTAAGTATGGATCTTATACTGGTGGATTATTTGGATATGCTCAATGTAAACATGTAAATGGTGGTTCTAGTCCGGCATGTCAAATTAAAAATTCTTATGCTGCACTTGAATTTGATTTTCCTTATCGTCATAAACATTATGTTGGTGGATTAATTGCAGCGGCAGGTTGGAGGGCTGAAACTGTTAGTAACTCTTATTGGGATTCTGAATTATGCGGAATTTCATATACTAATTATAGACATGATAGTCGTTATACTGTGGGAAGTCAAACAACATCTGAAATGAAACAACAGTCAACATATGTTGGATGGGATTTTGATAATGTTTGGGCGATTGATCCAAATGTTAATGAGGGTTATCCTTATTTGAAGAATAATAATCCTGAACGAGATGGTGGGCCAGGTAGTAATATAAAATCAATAAGAACTTGTCAGGATTTACAAGATATAAATAATGATCTTGGTGCAGATTATGTTTTAGCAAATGATATTGATTGTTCAGATTTTGAGTTTGAGATGATTGGCTGGGTTAATGGAGTTTCAATTGGTGATTTTACTGGAACTTTTGATGGACAAGGTTTCAATATTCTTGGTTTGCACCCATCTAATGATACAACATTGGGTTACTGGAGGCACTTTTCTTTATTTTCTAGTATTTCAGGAGATGATTCTTCTCCTGTAGTTATCAAAGATTTTGGGATAACTAATTTAGATATTTCAGAGGGCATATATCTTAACTTTTATATATTAACCGGGTCAATTGATGGTAATGTTACAATTAAAAATTGTAATGTGGAAGGAAAAATTAGCAATATTTCTTCTTCTTATTTAGTTATGGATTTAAGATCAAGCAGTATTATAGATAATTGCTCAGTTAATTTAAATAGTAGTGGGGGTGTATCTTTTTCAGGTTTTGCTCAGATAAATCAGGGTATAATTCGTAATTCTTATTTTAAAGGAACAATAAATGCTTCTAGGTCTGCTTCAGGTTTTGCTATGTTCAATACAGGATTAATAGAGAATTGTTATGCAGAGGGAACGATTTCACTTGAAGAAGTTGGACCTTATGTGAATAATATAAATCGTGCAGTTGCAGGACTTGTTTCTGTGAATAGGGGAACAATAAAAGATTCTCATTCTGATATTAAACTATATGGTGGGATTGGAACTCATATGGCTTCAGGGTATATAGCTGCTAAGAATTCATTTGGCGAAATAATAGACAGTTCATATTATGATTATTCTGGTGATAATGTATCGGATTGTTATCAATATTGCCTTGACACTGACATATTAAATGATAAAACTTGTGAGGGTGGTTGGTTATCTGGAAATGAGGGTTGCACTAGTATGAGTCAACAGAATGAACAAAAATATTTTACATTCCAGATAGATACTTCGAAAGGAGGTTATTTATCAGATTATAGCTTTATGTTGGATGATGCGACCATGTCTATTGATTGGGGGGATGGTAATTTTGAGTTATTTAGTGGCACTGGCACCCCATCTCATGAATATGCTGTTGAAGGAATATTTAATATTAGTATAAATGGGAGTGCTTCAAGGATTTCTTATTTTGAAGGGCAAAATAGGAAAGCGTTATTGGATATATTGACAAATATCTCTCCTGCAGTTAGTGGAATTAATAATTCTGAACATATGTTTGCGTTTATAGATAATCTTGGAAAAACACCTTTGACGGAACCTAGGTTTTTTGATGATGTTTCTGGAAATGTTACAAATATGTATAAGATGTTTTATGGTTCTGATTTTAATCAAGATATCTCTGACTGGGATACTTCAAGCGTAATAAATATGAGGGAGATGTTTTCAAACTCTTTATTTAATCAGCCTTTAAATGATTGGGATGTTTCTAATGTTGAAAATATGATATATATGTTTTATGGACCAGAGCGTACAAACCCATTTAATCAAGACATTTCTAATTGGGATGTTTCTAGTGTTACAAGTATGTATGGTATGTTTCGGGAATCCTTGTTTAATCAAGATATCTCTGACTGGAATGTATCTAATGTTAAGAATATGGGTAGTATATTCCAAGGAGAATATTTTAAAACTCCATTTAATCAAGATATAAGTAGGTGGGATGTTTCTAGTGTTATTAATATGCGTGATATTTTTTTTAACTCTCAATTTAATCAAGATCTTTCAGCGTGGAACCTTTCAGACAATATAAATATTGGTTTTGATCATTCTTTAATGAATGTAACTAATTATGACAATACACTCCTTGGATGGAATAATAAATTAACTCCTGCCAACAGAGTAACTGTTACTGCTTTTGGATTAAAATATTGCTTAGGTAAGGATGCAAGGCAGAATCTGATTGATAATCACGGCTGGACATTTAGGTCTGATAGTTATGATTGTACTGGTGTTGATATACCGACAGAACAAAAATATTTCACATTTCAGATAAATACTTCAAGGATTACTGGAACTGAGTTTGAATTCTTTGCAGATGATGCAAGTTTGACTATTAATTGGGGAGATGGAAATATTACTGGATATATTGGAACTGGCGAAATTATCCATATTTATGATTCAGAGGGAGTATATGACATAAGTTTGAATGGAACTGCATCAAGAATAAGCTTTGGTGATGATTGTATTGATGCTGGAGGGTATAGGAGTGGTACGCAAAACGCATTAGTTGATATATTGACCAATATCTCTTCAGGAGTTAGTGGGATCAATAGTTCTAAGTTGATGCTTAGATGTACAAATTATCTTAGAGATCCATTATCAGAACCTAAGTTCTTTGATGATGTTTCTGGAAATGTTGAAGATATGTCCTATATGTTTTTTGATTCAACATTTAATCAGGATATCTCAGGTTGGGATACATCTAATACTAAGATGATGAATAGCATGTTTAAAGACTCATTATTCAATCAAGATATATCTAATTGGGATGTATCAAGCGTAACATCTATGAGTTGGATGTTTTCGCATTCTTCTTTTAATCAAGATATAAGTGGATGGGATATATCAAGCATAACTTCAATGACCCAGATGTTGCGTTCATCTGAAATGGATATTGATAATTACGATAATCTATTGATAGGATGGAATAATCTACCTAATCTTCCATCTGGAATAGTTTTTGATGCTGCAGGATTAAAATATTGTTTAGGTAAAGACGCAAGGCAGAATATGATCGATAATCACGGTTGGACATTCAGATATGATGATTATGATTGCGGCGATACTGATCAAATGATGCTTGCAGAAGAAACTAAAGCTGTCGTAACTGAGAAATCAGTTAAACTTTCTTTAGAAGGAACACCACCTTTTAATATTGTTATAACTGGAGACTCTAACTTAGAAGACGATAAATATGTTTCAGCAATAACAGATAAAAATGAATTAGAAGTTGACTTAGATTTTGCAATCAATCCAAGTGGTGAGTTTTATTATTTATCTGAAGATATAAATGGAAATGTGCAAACAGGAAGTTTTGAATTGTATCAGCAGGAACTAATATTGAGAAGAAGATTAGAATAAAAATAAAAGAAATTAAGGATTGCAGCATTTGCAATCTTCAGAAAAACACATGCACTCAGGTTCATAGTATTCCTTAGGATGTTTACAGCTTGGGCACTTTTCAGGTGGTTCTGTTCCTTCATGGATATAACCACACTTAGCACATTTCCATCTGATTGGTTTTTCTCTTTTAAAAACTGTACCAGCTTCAACCATCTTTAGAAGTTGTTTATATCTTTCTTCGTGTTCTTTTTCCACTTTAGCTATTTGTTTGAAAAGAATAGCAGCTTCTTTGTTTCTTTCTTCTTCTGCTTCTTTTGCAAAGGTTGGATACATTTCTGTATGTTCATAGTTTTCACCTTCTGCTGCTGCTTTTAGGTTTGTTGCAGTATCACCAATACCTTTTAGAAGTTTAAATTCATCTTTTGCGTGTTGTCTTTCATTTTCTGCAGTTTCTTCGAAAAGTTTTCCAATGTAATTATACCCTTCTTTATATGCTACTTTAGCCCAATAGGTATATTTGTTTCTTGCTTGACTTTCACCAGCAAAGGCTGCTTTTAGGTTTTCTTCTGTTTTTGACATATAAATCCCTCCTTAAAATAATAGAAATAGTGAACTATCCTTAATATTTAAAGTTTGTCTTTAAAATTTTCTGATATAATTTACTTAATTTATATAATAACTAATTAGTAGTAACATATAGAAAAATTTATAAACCGAATGGGTTTTGTTATTGCTATGACCGATACAACTAGCACAGATTTAGTTCAGGTAATTAGGGAATTAGAAAAAGTTACTTCAGTAGATATTAGCTCTTACTCTGACTTAGAAAGAGTTAATACTGCTAGGGGACAGGTTATTTTAGGTCATTTGAAAAAGATGGATGTTGATTCTTTACCCATTCAGTTTAGTTTTGATATTTATCCTGATTTGGTTGGTTATGGACAAAATATCATTGTTCCAGCAAGAGGGTTTGGTGTTATTGTTTCATGCCATTATGATGTAAAACAGGGTAGTTATGGTGCTAATGATAATGGCTCTGGGGTTGCAGTTGCACTAGATCTTATTAGACGCTTAAAGGAACAACCTACCCAAAACATTGGTGTAACTTATTTATTTTTTGATGGTGAAGAAAAATCTTCAGCTCCAATTAAAATGGGTGGTCTTAGAGGATCTTCAGATTATCTTAAGAAATTAAATGTTGATGATGTATTGGGATTTTATAACCTAGATATGATTGGTAGCGGAGACAGATTATATGCTTGGTGTAGTCAGAGATATCAAAGAGGTCTTGCTTTGCAGTCATTAGTAGATGCTGCATCTGATTTGGGTGTTCAGCTTAAAATTAGTGATGATAGAGCTTTTGGTATTTCAGATCACGTGACTTTTCAGGATAGATTAGCTGATAACGCACTTACAATAAGTGCTGCAGATGCTGAATTAGCTAGTGCTTATTCTGATGCTTTCGGGAAAGGGAAATGGGATGTTGGTTTTTTAGTGGACAATACTGGAATTTATCAGAGATGGCATACTTCTAATGATACAGTAGAATATATCACACCAAGTATTTTAAGAGCAGCTTCTGATGTTGTTTTTAATGCTATTCATAAGATAGATAGGCAAGTTAGAGATCAGTTAGGATAATAATACTAAAGTCTCTTTAATCTAAGTAATAATGAATTAGATACAACAGATACTGAACTTAGAGCCATTGCTCCACCTGCAATCATTGGGTTAAGTTGCCATCCTGTAAAAGGATATAACAACCCAGCTGCTATTGGTATACCTAATGTGTTGTAAAATAATGCCCAGAACATATTCTGACGTATTTTTGCCATAGTTAGCTTGGATAATTTTATTCCCCTAACTACATCTAGAAGATCATCTTTCATTAAAACAATATCACCAGATTCCATAGCTACATCAGTTCCTGAACCCATTGCAATCCCTATATCTGCTTGTGCTAATGCTGGAGCATCATTAATTCCATCTCCAACCATTGCAACTGCACCAGATCTTTGAAGTTTTTTAACATAGTTAGCTTTATCTTCTGGTAAGACTTCAGCAAAAACATGATTAATTCCTGCTTCTTTTGCTATTGCTTCTGCTGTTCTTTTGTTGTCTCCTGTTATCATAAAAACACGGATTTTCATTCTTTGTAATGACCTAACTGCTTTTTTTGAGTTATCTTTTATTACATCAGCAACAGCTATTAGACCTATAATTTTTTTATCTGCTAGGATCATTACTGTTTTTCCTTGTTTTTCTAATTCTTGAATTTGATTTGTATATTTTGAAGTTGGAATTTTGTTCTTTTTCATCAATTTTATATTACCTAAGTAATATTTTTTTGAAGCAATTTTTGCAGATATTCCGTGACCAGGTATTGCTTTAAACAAGGTTATCTTACTAAATGTTGTTTCTTGTTTTGCTCTATTTACTATAGCTTCACCTAATGGATGTTCTGAACCTTTTTCTAAGGATGCTGCTAATTTAAGTAATTGTAACTTTGATGTTTTGTTAAATGGTATTATGTCTGTTACTTCAGGTTTGCCTTTTGTTATTGTTCCTGTTTTATCTAAGATAACAGATTTTATTTTATGTGCTGTTTCTAATGCTTCTCCACCCTTTATTAGTATTCCTGCTTTAGCACCTTTACCTGTTCCTACCATTATTGCTGTTGGAGTTGCAAGGCCTAAAGCACATGGACATGCTATAACTAAAACAGAAACAGCAAATATCAATGAAAAACCAAATTGTGCTGATGTTATAGTCCATATGATTAAAGTTGCTATTGCTATTAGTAATACTCCTGGAACAAAATATGATGCAACTGAATCCGCAAATCTTTGGATTGGTGCTTTTGAACCTTGAGCATCTTCTATTAATTTGATTATCCTTGCTAAAGTTGTATTTGATCCAACTTTAGTTGTTTTAAATCTAAACATACCTACTTTATTTATTGTAGCTCCAATAACAGCATCTCCTTTTCTCTTTTCTACTGGTATTGATTCTCCTGTAACCATGCTTTCATCTATTGATGAATGGCCCTCTGTAATCACACCATCTATTGGAATTTTTTCTCCTGGTTTTACTATTACAATATCACCTACAACTAGATCATCTACGTTTATCTTTAGTTCTTTTTTATTTCTTATTACTGTTGCTGTCTTAGGTTTTAGGCCGATTAATCTTTTTATTGCATCAGAGGTTTTACCTTTTGCTTTTGCTTCTAATAATCTTCCAAAGATTACTATTGTTATTAGAACAGCACTAGCTTCGAAATAAACATGCATGCCCCCTTTTAAGATTACATAGATACTATAGAAATATGCCGCTGATGTTCCCATAACAATCAAAGTATCCATATTAGCTGTTTTACCTTTTAATGCACTAAAAGCACTTCTA
This sequence comes from uncultured Methanosarcinales archaeon, assembly GCA_964447875.1. Classification (GTDB taxonomy): domain Archaea; phylum Nanobdellota; class Nanobdellia; order Woesearchaeales; family DATDXC01; genus CAYUUQ01. The sequence continues at coordinate 8,261 of CAYUUQ010000026.1, forward strand.
TACATGGGCCAAGCTGCAATAAATTGTACAGGAGTTGCAAGTAACCACATGATTATTGTTTGATAAGGAATCATCCCGAAAAATGGAAGTCCGGGCATCATGGGTTCGCCCATAAAGAACATACCTAGAATAAATACAGGAAATGCAAATAACAAACTGAAATAGAATCTTTTCTTTAGATTAGAATATTCTTGTTTTTTCTTTTTTGATTCTTTATCAAAATCTATTTTTCCTGATGACTCTTTTGCACCAAATCCTTTTGATTCTATTATCTTTATTATTTTATTTAGATCTATTTCTTTCTCGTTATATTCAATTGTTGCTTTGTTTGTAGCTATGTTTACATTTTGTTTTAGAATAGATTGATTTTTATCTAAAGCTTTACCGATTATAGCAGAACAACTAGCACAATGCATTCCAGATATATCTAGTGTTGTTTTTTTCATTTTATCTATTATTATGTTTAGCTATTTTTCTTAAATGAGTACCTGTTTTACATTTTATTTTGTAATAAAGTTGGTTAGTTTTGTAAGTTTTTGTATTTTAAATCAATAATTTGACTATCAAAAAATTATTCTATCACAACAATAGTCATTTCATCTGTTCCTGTGGCACCATCATCATCTGTTACTTTTAATCTAGCAGTATATGTGCCTGATTTTTCAAATGTGTATGAGTCTTTTCCGCATCCTTTACAAAATGTGTCATAAGTGCCATCACTATCTACATCCCATTCATAAGATATTATTTTGCCATCGGAATCAGTGGCGGACCCATCAAAATTAAACTTTTGTCCAACAGATACATAAAGGTCATTGCCTGCGTTAGCTACTGGATCTTTATTTGATTGGGCAATAGTATTACTTGTAGGCTCATTTTCACATCCTGCTAAAAATAATATTGCTACTAATCCGATAAAAAGTATATTATTTCTCATTTTCTTTTCCTCATTTTTTTATATTTGATTTCATAAACCATATTAGCCACCACAACCACAACTGCCACCTGTTTTTGCACCACATGTTGAACCACCGCAGCTACCTCCGCCGCCACAGGTTCCTATTGGTTTTTGTTGGACTTGATTTAATTCTTCTTGTACTTCTGCTTGATTATTTACATCAATATCTTCTTTAACTACAAATGTTCCAGGGATCATACCCATCCAACAGCTCCATGAGATAGTTCCGACTTCAGTTGGAGTAAATTCGATCACTTGTTCTCCTTTTTTAATCTTGAAATCTAATCCTAGTTTTGGAACTTGGATAGCATTATTACATCCTGTTATTTCTTTTCCGTTGATAATCCATTTTACTGGAACATCTTTTTTAAGAACAAATTTAGATGGTTCCCAACCTGAACGAGTTACGTCCATTCTGATTTCTTGATATCCTTCTTTGATATTTGTATCTAAGACTGAATTTCCAGTTACTGTGCTACCTGATTGTACTGAAGTTAATACTGAGTCAAAATCATACCCAGAACCTGTTAGAGTTAAGCCACGATTGAGCATTACTACTCCCAGGATTATAACAATTACTGCAGATACCTTTAAGACATTATTAGTAAACTTTGAACCTAGAGTTGTTGCAATTGTTCCAAAACCAACCATTAATGGTAATGTTCCTAAACCAAATACACCTAAGGCTAAAGCACCTTGTATCATGCTTCCTGTTCCTGCTGCATAAATTAACATTGCTTGTAACGGGCCACATGCTAGTAATAATCCATTAAGTAAACCAATAACAAAAGGGCCTTTATCGCTGTTGTTTGTATTAAGTTTATTTACCCATTTAGGTCCTTTAAATTGTATTTTTCTAAGCCATGGAAAAACATTTATCATGTTTAAACCGTAAATTATAAGGAATATTCCTGCTACTAAAGCAGCTATACCTTTTATTTGAGGTGTAAATGCTATGAATGATCCTAGTAATCCAAATAATGCTCCTAGGGTAACATAAGTAATTGTTTTACCTGTGCCATATTGTAGATGAGATATGAATTTTGATTTATTTGATTTATTCATGGCTTCTTTTGTAGAGTAAGATAAAACAAACCCACCGCACATTCCAACACAATGGAAACTTGTTAGAATTCCTACCATAAAAATTAAGGCTAGTCCCATACCAGGGGTTATTGTTGGCAGGTTAAAGCTAAAAGAGTTTTTAACTATCCAGAAAAGCCCTAGTAAGAATAGAATTCCTCCAGCAATTAGAAAATATTTTGAGTTTATCTTGGGTAGTGTGATGTAATCTTCATCTGATTCTTTGATTGGTTTTGATTCAAGTTCTGCTTCGTATCCTTTTGATTTTATTGTACTAATAATTTGATTTATATCTGCATCTTGACCTAAGTCTATCTCAGTAGTCTCTGTTGCAAAGTCTGATTTAACTGATTTTACCCCTGTAATACTAGATAAGGCTTTTTCAATTATTCTTTCACAGCTTGGGCAGTGCATTCCTTTAGTTTTTATCTTCATCTTCTCACCTTAAAATTTTCTTTTTTAATCGCATTTACAATATCTAATTTATCTAATTTTGAATCATCATAATCAAATTCTACTATTCCTGATTTTTGATCAACTTTGGGATTTTTTATGCCTAAATCGGTTAGTGCATCTCCAATCAGCATTTCACAAGCATGACATGTCATGCCTTCAACATTAAGTTTTAGTTTTGTCATTTTAATTATAGAAATAGGATATTTGATATATATTTTAGCTATGAAACTGAGATAGCTAAAACAGCTGAAAGTTAGAAATTATGGTTTATTAACGTTTATATCTTGATTTTAATGTATAATTTAGTTTAGAATTTAATTTAAAGAATAAATATTTAAACTTCTAAGTATTATTTATTTGTGAGGTGGTTAATATGAAAACCCTAGTTATATATGCACATCCTGAACATAAAGGACATTGTTCTACTATTTTAGATAATGTTAAGAAGAATATTGATTGTGAAATACTTGATTTATATAAGATAAAATTTAATCCGTTGTTAACTCCACAAGAATATGCTATAAAACCTAAAGTTATGTTCAAAGGGATACAACAAAAGATAGCTAAGGCAGATAATTTGATATTTATTTATCCTCATTGGTGGGGTGGAATGCCTGCTATATTGAAGGGATTTTTTGATCGTGTTTTTACACATGGATTTGCATTTAAGTTTGAAGGAGATATGCCTGAAGGGTTACTTACAAATAAAAAAGCAATTGTTTTTAAGACATATGGTGGGCCATTTATCTTTCAGTTATTGATGGGAAATCATGATGCTCACGTTATTAAAAATGATATCTTAGGATTTTGTGGGATAAAAGCTAAAGTATATCCTCTTGGTGGATGTAAGAAGTTAAATAAAGAGAAAAAAGATAAGATTAATGTTATGGTTGAAAAGGCTTTAAGCAAATTATGATAAAATGAAGAAGAAAAAAGGATTTTTTGGAAAACTTATAGATATATTAGATAAGAAGATGGAAGAGAAATCTAAAGAAAACTGTTGTTGTAAAAAGGGAGAAAAAGATAAATGTTGCAAGTAATTGTTGACTATATATTATATTCTTTAGTAGGATTAAATGCTGAGTCAAGATTTGTGCAGTCATTGAACTTCTTTATCTATGATTCTATAAAGATAATACTGCTATTATTTTTTATGATAGCTGCAATAGGTTTCTTAAGAACCTATTTACCACAGGAGAAAGTAAAGAAATGGTTGAGTGGTAAAAGACTAGGTATGGGAAATGTTATGGCCTCTTTTTTTGGAGCTATAACTCCTTTTTGTTCTTGTAGTTCTATACCAATATTTATGGGATTTTTAGAAGCTGGAGTTCCATTAGGAGTTACATTCTCGTTTTTGATCACTTCTCCATTGATAAATGAATATTTAGTAGTGTTGATGTTAGGATTTTTTGGATGGAAGATAACTTTAGCTTATATTATAAGTGGAATATTTATTGGAGTTGTATCTGGTTTAATAATTGGTAAGATGAAATTAGAGAAGCACCTTGTTAAGGATCTGATTGCTAAAAAAAATCAAGTTCAAAAAGAAATTGGACATGATGGAATTAAGTCAAGAGTTATGTTTGGTATCCATGAAGCTAAGTCTATAATAAAGAAATTATGGGCATG
>CAYUUQ010000027.1:0-12279 GCA_964447875.1 uncultured Methanosarcinales archaeon
AAACAACTCCAAGGCCAAAAGAAAGAAATCCAAGACAAAGAAAAACAACTCCAAGGCCAAAAGAAAGAAATCCAAGACAAAGAAAAACAACTCCAAGACAAAGAGAAGATATTGTTAGAGGAAAAACAACATAAATTGACTCTTGAAAATGCTATCCAAGTATATTCTAATTCTAAATCTTGGAAGATGACTGCACCTCTTAGGAAGATTCATTCAAAATTATTTGGTACTGCACACAAAGCAATAAAAGTAAGTACGCAAATTGTTGGTTGTAAGCCTAACGCAATAAATGATAATTGTGAGTCTAGAATAATAAAAATTGATAAGGGACCTATTAAAAAAGAGATTAAAGATGCAGAAGAATATATTGAAGCATTTAGAAAAGGTAAAAAGTTCCAAATTGAACATAAAGTAATTAGAGAAAACAAACAGCCAGTTGTATCTGTAATAATTCCTACATTTAATAAAATAGAATATACTCTAGCCTGTCTTAAATCTATTGAGAAGAATACAGACTCTTCTATACCATTAGAGTTTATTGTTGTTAATGATTGCTCTACTGATGAAACAAGGAAAATATTGAGTAGCATTCGAGGAATTAGGTTGATTAATAATAATCAGAATATGGGCTTTATTGGTTCTTGTAACAGAGGAGCAAGAAAAGCCAGAGGAAAACACCTTCTTTTCTTAAATAATGATACAATAGTGTTAAAAGATACTATTAGTAACTTGCTGAAAACAATGGAATTAAATTCTGTAGGTGCAGTTGGAGGAATGATTATAAATCCTCATGCAAAGTTACAAGAAGCAGGAAGCATAATTTGGAGTGATGGATCTTGTTTAGGTTATGGTAGAGGAAAAAATCCGGAAAAATCAGAATATAATTTTCTTCGAGAAGTAGATTATTGCTCAGGCGCTCTCCTTATGACTTCAAAATTACTTTGGAATAAAATAGGTGGCTTTGACAACTTATATTCACCTGGTTATTATGAAGAGACAGATTATTGTATGAAACTTAGAAAAAATTGTTATAAGGTCATTTATCAACATTTAGCAAAAATAATTCACTTTGAATTCACTAGTACAAATCAAGATAAGGCAATATCATTACAAAGAAAAAATCACAAAACTTTCTTTGCTAGGTGGGATAAAAAGCTGAAGACACACTATACACCTTTAAACAAAAATATACTAAAAGCCAGAACAAGATCCAAAGAAAAAAGAGTGCTTTATTTAGACGACAGGGTTCCGGATCCTCTGATGGGATCGGGATATCCAAGATCCTACGATATTCTTAATAAACTTATTAAGTTAGGATATCAGATAACATTATACCCTCTTTGTACCCAATTAATAGAAAATGTCGATCTGGTAAAAAAGCTTCAACAACAAGGTGTGGAAATAATATATAATAGGGAGGATTTTGAAGAATTTCTTCAAAGTAGATCAGATTTTTATGATACGATATTTTTAAGCCGACCACATAACGTAGAAAAAGCATGGCCTGCTATTCAAAAATACAATAATCAAGCAAAAGTTATATATGATGCTGAAGCAATATTTGCTCTAAGGGAAATTAAATATCGAGAAGTTAATGGGATTGAACTCACTAAAAAGGAAAAAGAAAAACTTCTATCAAAAGAAATCAATTTAATTAAAATTGCGAAAAAAACTATTGTAGTATCAGAAAATGAAAAGAAGATTTTTGAAGATCTTGGAGTGAAAAATGTCTCAATACTTGGGCATAAAAGGTCCATAACACCTACAAAAACAAAATTTGAGGATAGAGAAGGCATTCTTTTTGTTGGCAGTATCCTAGATGAAAATAAAAGAAATCCCAATTATGATTCTCTTAAGTATTTTATAAAAAAAGTTCTGCCCTTGGTCCAAAAGCAATTAAAATGCAATTTTTATATTGTCGGAACTAACAATTCTAAGAAAATCCAAAATCTGAGTAATGATCACATTAAAGTTATAGGCAGAGTTGAAGATTTAACAAAATACTACAATAAATGTAGGGTATTTGTGGTTCCAACAAGATTTGCAGCAGGCATCCCCTACAAACTTCATGAAGCTACTTCATTTGGAATACCTTCTGTAATAACAGAGTTAATTGGCACCCAAATGAAATGGAAAAATGACAAACATTGTCTAATTGCTAAAAATTCTAAAGAATTTTCTGAAAAAATAGTTGAATTATATAATGATAAAACTCTTTGGAATAAATTGAGAGAAAACAGTTTAGAAGATGTAAAGAAAACATGCGATCCTAAAGTTTTCGATAGTAAAATTGAAAGAATTTTTTTAGGAAAAGAGAGGTATGCATTTTTCCATATACCAAAAACAGGCGGTACAACAATTAGGAAAAAGTTAGAAAAACATTATAATCAAGAACAACTACTAAACTTATACAAAAATTCGAAAATGTCTCCATATAATAAACCCATATTATCTAAGGAATTTGTTGATTCTTTAGATAAAGAAAAAATCAAAATTGTTTTTGGACACACCGTATCTCAATTAAATTTGGATTTATTGGGTTTAAATTTTAGAAAAATTATGTTTTTACGAAATCCTGTTGATAGAATAGTATCCCTATATAATTATCGCAGAACAACATATGAAAAGTTTAATGAGTGTGCTGAATATTTAACAATTTTATCTCCCTCTAAGAGGATTTTACCATTTAAAGAATGGTTCATGAATAATTTAGAGGAAATTTATATGAGTTTAACAAGGAATATTATATTAAAATTTGGAAAAAATAAAGATTTAGAAAATGTCGAGGAAGCAAAAAAGATATTAGAGTCATTTTTCTTTGTTGGAATAACAGAAAATCCTGAAGATTTTTCAATAGTGTGTGATCTTCTAGAAGTTAAATCCACTCCCAAAATAAAAAATATTTCTAAGAAATTCTTTGTACCCTCTGAATCTGATAGAAAAATGATTTTGTCAAAATTTCCTTTTGATGAAGAATTATATAAATACGCAATCAAGTTAAATAAAAAATTTAAACAAAACCTAAAGACAAAAAGAGAAGATTTAATTGAAAAGACTTCAAAAAATGTGAAAAAATTATTTAAAATTAAACAAGATACCAAAAAGAAAAAATTGAAATTTATTTTCCATTGCGGAACTCATAAAACAGGTTCGACATCAATACAAATATTCTTGAATCATAATTCAGATTATTTAGAAAATAACAATACTCTGTATCCTGATTATTGGAACGAAAGAGGTGCTCACCATAAACTTGCTAAACTTTTAGCTGCTGAAAAAATAGACACAAAAGCAATACAGGAAGGTATTGATAAAATTTTAAGTTCTGAAGTAACTTCTAAAATTAAGACAGTGATTTTTAGTTCAGAAGAATTTGATAAATTAAAATCAAAAAGTATTGAGAAAATTAAATCCTTATTTGAACCTTATGGGGAGGTTAAATGTTTATTCTTTTTGCGCCCTCAATCTCAGATGATAGAGTCCCAATATTCTCAACAAATTAGGATGGGTGCAAAACTCGGCACTTTCAAGGAATATGTAAGAAATGCAATAACAACAAAAAAATATAAGTTATATAACAGAATAGCCTCTTTTAATGAAGTTTTATCTATAACTGTGAAAAGCTATTTGGATAATGAATTTTTTAAACCAATTGATGTAGTTGAATATTTTTGCCAGTATGCTAAGTTTAAGAAACCATATCCAAAACGAGTTGAAAAAAAGAAATATTTTCAAAATAAAAAGTTAAATTGGTTACAGCTGGAAATTCTTAGAGAGCTAAATAAAAGATCTGAAATTAGAAGTCTTCCTGAATTGAAAAGATTCAAACTCTTAAATTATTTGTTTGCTACTGGTTCAGGGGCATTTAAGTGGTCACAAGAAGTTTTAGATAACCCGCCTTATCTTTGTACAATATCTGAGATCAATGAAATAAGAAAATCTTTTCTCGAGGACAATCTTAAGATTGCAAAAGATTTTTTTGATGGAGAAAACATTTTTGATAATTATTATTCTATGACCGTCTTTCCAATAGATAGAAAAGTTTCAAATTGTGATGATATTAAAAAATCGACAATTAACAAGATCATTGAGTTTATGAATACAAATGACAATTTTAAAAAAGAATAAGTTACTTTAACCTATAAGTTTTTGGGTCGAATACCATACTAACCATTAAACATGAAATCCATGCTGTGTAAATAGATCCTTCTATGAATACAGGGGGTATTATCTTGAAGAAATTTTCTATATTAATTATAATATTACGGAGCCCGTTTAACCTTTTTTCTTGTTGAGCAAGAGTTTCTATTGCATCTTTTTTTATTTTAGTATTTAGACTCGACACATTCACTTTCTCAGACATTTTCTTATAAAAACCAATCAACTTCTTCAAATATCTTGGACTTGAAGCTGTATTTTTGAAATTATAACTCTTACCATGTATCCTCCATCTTGTCAACTTCTCTGGGATAAATATTACCTTACTCTGCCTAATATAAATTTGCATCCAAAGCCACCAATCAAGGCTTTCAGAAGAAGTTGAAGGAACATCAAAATCTAGTTTTTCAAAATCTTCTTTTCTAATTATTACTGATGAAAATGTGATAATAACATTTTGATAAAGCAATTGTTTTGGAACAAAAGGCTTCATAAAGGGAACAACTCTTCTAACTCTTGGCGAATAAAGAATCTTACTAAAATACAATAATCCTCCTCTACCAAATCCCTTTACATCTGTATAAGCTAAACTACATTTACTCTTCTCTAAAACCATAACTTTTTTCTTTAAACTATTAGAAAGCCAAATATCATCACTTTCTAAAAAAGCAATAAACTCGCCCTTAGCTTTCTTAAGTCCGGTTAAATAAGCTGCAGCAAGACCTTTATTCTTATTATGTACTATCAACTTAATCCTATTATCTTTCAAATACTTCTTTATAACCTCAACACTATTATCAGTAGAACAATCATCAACAACTATCAACTCCCAATCACTAAAACTCTGATTAAGAACAGACTCTATTGCTTCACCTATACACCAACCATAATTATAATTAGGCATTAATATTGTTACTCTAACCATCTTTTGTTTTCCAAAGTCCATTGAATAGTTTTTTTCAAAGATTCTTCAAATGTCTTGGGAAATTCATAACCAATCTCCTTTAATTTTTTCCCATCTAAACTATATCTTAAATCATGACCAGGTCTAGAAGAATGAAAATCAACCATCTCAAAATTAAGAGGTTTTCCAACAACATCTGCAATTAGTTTAGCTAAACTTAGATTATCCACCTCTTTCTCTCCTACAATATTATATCTAAACCTATATTGGGGTAGCCCATTAGAGTCAATAAAATACTTATCTTCACCCATATTAACTTTCTCTAACAAAAATAACAATGCATCTGCAACATTTCTTGCATGTAAATAATGCCTTTTTCCAGCTTCTGTCTTATCTTTATTTGCATGAATAATAACTTTTTCACCAGTTAACACCTTTTTGATAGTTCCGGGAATAAACTTTTCATGGTGTTGTCTTTCTCCAAAAACATTCATAGTATTTGTTATGATAACAGGTAAATTATAACAATTAGCATAACTCATTGCTAACATTTCTGCTCCTGATTTTGCAGCTGCATAAGGATTGGTTGGATTATGTCTGTCTGTTTCCTTATAATCAATTCCTTCTGGAGCAGGACCATATACTTCATCTGTACTAAACTGAACAAATTTCTTTAATCCATTTAATGTTCTAGCAAAATCAAGTAGCCTCATAGTTCCAGTAATATTAGACTCAACAAAAGGCTCTGGATTTTTAATACTATTATCCACGTGAGTCTCAGCCCCCATATGGATAATATATTCTACATCCCCTATCTCTTTTGCTAATCCTTTATCTAGTGGCTTAGTAAAATCAGAAGTTAATAACAAAACCCTTTTATCATCAAACGCATCTATATCTTTTATCCTATCAAATCCACTACTTGCATAACTAAGCTTATCCATAATAACAATTTCCCAGTCAGTTTTTTTTAATACTGCTTCTACAAAATGATGGCCAATAAAACCACATCCACCCGTTAATAAGATTCTTTTTGTCATTTTTTTATCTCCTCCTTTATCTTTTCAATAAAAACATTAACATCAAACTTTTTTGCTCTTTCAAAACAATTTGTTTTATATTTCCCAACATTTTTCCCTACTTCCTTGATAGCCTCAACTAAACTATCAACATCTGCCTTAATAAGTTTTCCTGTTTTCCCATCAACTACGGTCCCCTTATATCCTCCTTCATTTACAGCTATAACTGGTTTACCTGATGCCATTGCCTCTACTGGAGTCATACCAAAATCTTCCCCCTTAGCAGTACAAATTAATCCTTTACTTTCTGAATAAAGCTTCTTTAAATCTTTATCACTTACCCAGTTTATTATTCTAGCATTTTTTGGCTTAATTCTTTCTACAAATTTCTTATATTTCTCAAAATGCCGTGCATCTTTCTCATAAGAACCAACAATAATTAACGTCTCATCACTTAACTTAGCAAATGCCCTAAGTTGCATCTCAATTCTTTTATGCGTAATCAGTCTATTAACAGAAAGCCAATATCCCTTATTATTCATAAACTTAAATTTTGAACAATCAACAGGAGGATTAATTACAATAGCACCATAACCATAATACTTCATTACCCTTTTCCTAGTATTCTCAGAATTACATACCCATGTTTGAACATGTTTAGAATAAGCTATACTTAGTCTCCTGTTCAACAAAACAAAAACATCATAAGGTATTCTTTTCCACCACTCAAGTACATCCTTACGCAAATACCTCCTTAAAGCCCAAAGCTCATTCATAGGACTATGAACATACCATAAATTAGGTTTATTGTTAACAGCAGCAGACATAGCCCAATCACCAGCAATAATAAAAAAATCATATCCCTTAAGTTTCAACTTTCTAAATTTATAAAAAGCCATCTGCTGCTTAAATGGAGCATTGATTGGAACCTTTCCAATAGATTTAATCTTAGATATAACATCAGAAAAACCCATTGCTATTATTTTATTCTTACTTATATTAGTAGTATATATATCAGCATTTAATTCCCTAGCTAATGTTAGCACTACAATCTCAGCACCACCAATATTATCCATATAATTATGAAATATTGCGATATTCATTTTTCTCTAATCCCGAGTATACTTAGCATAAATGATGAAAAAAATGTTTGAATTCCTAAGATTACTAATGTAGATGCAACTATTAGATTCTTAACTTCATTTATTCCCTTAAATCCACTATTAATCCAATTAACAAGCACTACGATCCCAATTAATAAACCCAACATAAGAATAGATATACCTAAAAAAGTAGCTCTTTCTATTGGTATATACTTATTTAACATGTTAATCGTCCAGCTTTCTTCACCTAAATGATTAACAGCATATGTTTTAGCAAATACTCCAAATAAAACAAGCTGATAACCTAAAATAACAACCAATGAAGAAAAAAACATAGGATGATATTGAAGATTTATACCAAAAAAAGAAAGATTCTCATTATACAATAAAAATAAAGATACTGCTCCGAAAAGAAATAATATTAACCCAGGAATCAAAAATAATAACAATGGACTATAAACAAACATCAACCTTATATGTTTCCATCCATCTTTAAAACTATGAAGCTTGGATTTACCCATACGAACATAATAATTAACTGGAATCTCTTTAACATTCAAACCTAATTTAGAAGCTTTTATCACCATCTCAGAAGCAAACTCCATACCTTCTGACTGTAATTTAAGTTTATTTAGTGCCTCTTGCCTAATTCCCCTAATACCGCAATGTGAATCCCCAACATTAGTTTCATAAAACTTCTTCAATATAAATGAAAGAAACCTATTGCCTATTCTATGTATTAAACCCATTGACTTCTTATCAATCCCCTGACTAAATCTATTACCAATAACAAAATCATATCCATTCTTAAGATAACTAATAAACTTAGGTATATCTCGAAAATCATAAGTTCCATCAGAATCAGCCATTATGATATATTTGCCCTTTACTATCTTAAATCCTTCAATATAAGCAATTCCATATCCTTGTCTACCATGTTTTACTAATTTAGCGCCCTTTTCAATAGCTATATCTGGACTTTTATCAGTAGATGAATCAGAAACTATAACTTCAGCATTTAAATTATTCTTTTCAACTACTTCTTTGATCTTATCAAGACAATACCCTATACCTTTCTCTTCATTTCTACAAGGCAGTACTATACTTATTTCTGGTTCCATTTTATACTAAGAGATTACACTAAAAAAAGACATTAAAACTAACATTAATATCTTTTTCTCACATATACACCCCACAAGAACATAATAACTCCCATCCTTTATAAATTTTTATAATATTTAAACAATATGATACCTCAAAACCAGATGGTCAACCAAGAAGATGTTTAGACACATCAAAAGCAAAGCAAGAGTTTGGGTTCGTTGCAAAAACAGATTTCAGTATTGGCCTAAAAAACACAATAGAGTGGTATAAAAACAACAAAATATAGTAATAACTATTCAAATATCATAATATAAAAGACATAGTAAAATAAAATAAGAAATAATGTGGATAATAATAAAATTTAATTAAATAAAATTAAAAAAGATAAATTTAAAACAAAAATTAAAGATTTAATCGAACATTATCTATATGTTCAGCAATATCGTTACCTTTCTTTGTTAAACTAAGCAATTTTAATCTGCCTTGCTTATCAAAATTAACAATACCTTCTCTTTCCATCTCCTGAAGAATCTTAACAACATGAGAATAAGTGCAATCTATATGCTTAGCAAGTGAAGAAGCATACATCTGGTTTTTTGCGTTTTTTAAATGTACCAACATCATTGCTGGTTTTTCTCTGAAAAATACATTAAAGATAGCTTTATTTTGCATATTTAACAACCCCCATAATACAATATATATGTTTGGATAATGGTTATTTAATATATAAAGGTTTCGGTAAAACACAGTAGTAAAAATGTCACTACTTGATGACTTAAAACACACCAAAAAAGTTTTCTCGTCATAAAAAAAACAATAACTAAAACCTTAAAAACTATTGAATATCCACTAAAAGCATGATTTCAAAAGAAGATCTGCTATTTCCGCATTCTGAAATAAGAGATGTACAAGAAGATCTGATAAAAGAAGTTCTTGCAGCTGTAGAAAACAAAACAAATCTTATAGCTCACGCACCAACAGGCTTAGGTAAATGTGTATCTGGAGATACTATTATTCTAACTGAAGATGGCCTGAAGAAGATATCTGACATTTATTTAGAAGAAGCGCAAGTAAATAGCATATCAAAATATCTAAAAACAACTATCAAAAAAAGTAAGATAATAAGGAAAAAAAGAAGCAAGATTAACGCCATAAAAACAAGAACTGGCAGAAGTATCAAAGTAACAGAGGATCATAAGTTTCTCACGATTAAAAGCGGGACTGTGTTATGGAAAAAGCAAAAAGACCTTAAAATAGGCGATTATATAGCATGTTCTAAAAAATTGCTTCTTAAAAAGAGGAATCTTTTTTTCACAGTTGAAATGTTTAAAAAACTGGATAAAGAATTTTTATCAAAGTTGACCATTAGTACAGAACCACCTATAAAAGAAGTGATTGCCAAAATAAAACATAAGGAAGATATAACAAATAAAGAATTAGCTAAACAGATAAATTGTCCAATAGGATCAATCAATGATGCTCAAAGAAGAAATGAAGCCATAAGATTAGATTATGCCATATCATTATTTAAAAAAACAGCTTTTGATTTAAAAACTGTGAAACTAAAGAGACTATGTTTATCAGGCTGTCGAAATCCGATAGTGAATCTGACAATAGATGAAGATTTTGCTTATTTTGTTGGATTATTGATTGGTGATGGGTTTATCTCAAATAACAAAAGAAAAGAAATCAATTTTAGTAACACCACAAAATCACTAATCTCTTTCTTTGATAAAATTGCTAAAAGATTTGGTTCAAGAGTACTTAAAAAACATGGCTCTGATTGTGATTACCTGTTCCATAGTAAACCGTTAGTTTCATTGCTTTATAGCCTGGACTTTCCTAAAAAAAATAAATCTGCTAAAGTAAAGATACCAGATATATTTTTTAATAATCCTAAACTTTTGTCTCATGTTTTATCAGGAATATATGACACAGACGGTAGTGTGTATAATAATACAACAATAGAACTAATAACAAAAAGTGAAAACCTGAAAGATAGCGTAATGCATGCACTTCTGGCCTTTGGTATTTATGCAATAGTAAAGGAAAAGTATGTCGATAAGAAAAAATATTTTAGGATTTATACATGTAATTCAAAAGATAATAATCTATTTTACTCTAAAATTGGATTTAGACACAAAGATAAACAAAAGAGATTATCAAATATTATTAAAAAATCAAGCAACTCAAATATAGATATTATTCCTGAAATTAGTAAATCTATTAAAAAATGCCGCGAAAATCTAAAGATACCTTACGTTCGAGAACATATGTTTAGGATATATGAAAGTTATATCTATAAGCAAAGGGCACCCTCAAGAGATGGATTGGATAAACTTATTAGATATTTCAAGAAAAAAACTAAAAAAACTAATGATGAATTAAACTTTTTGATACAACTTGCCAATTCTGATATTTTTTGGGATAAGATAATATCAATAGATAACGCTGGCGAAGAATATGTTTATGATGCTAATGTTCCAGAAACACATAATTTTATAGGTAATGGGATAGTATTACATAACACTGCTGCAACAATACCTATTGCTTTAAGCTATGCTCTAAAAAATAAAAAAACAGTTTTCTTCTTAACTTCAAGACATACTCACCATAAACTTGTAATCGATACATTAAAACAGATAAAAAAAGAATACAAAATACCAATTATTGCAACAGACATAATCGGAAAAAAATGGATGTGCTTAGAACCTGGAGCAGTTGTTCTTTATTCTAATGAATTTGCAGAATATTGTAAAAGCTTAAAAGAACATAAAAAATGTAATTGGTATAATAACACTAAAAAAAATTCTAAGTTGACTAAAAAAGCAGAAGTAGTTCTAGAAAAACTAAAATCATTAAGCCCTAGCCATATAGAAGAACTAATAGAATACTGTAAAAAAGAAAAACTATGTCCTTATGAGATGGCTTCATTATTAGCAAAAGAAGCTAATGTTATAGTTGGTGATTATAATTACATATTTGATCCAGGAGTTGCATTTCCATTCCTTACAAAATCTGAAAAAGAGCTAAAAGATTCTATAATAATAGTAGATGAAGCTCATAACCTTCCAAAAAGAGTAAGAGATAACTTAACTATAAGACTAACAAACATAATACTTAAGCGTGCGATAAAAGAAGCTGCCAAACATCAATTTTTTGATCAAAGAAATCAAATAGAATTCTTATTTAATATCTTAGAAGAACTATCAGAAAAACTAGAAAAGAACGAGCAAGAAAGCTTAGTAACAAAAGAAGAGTTCATGGATAAAATAAAAGAAACATATGATTATGATGAACTTATAACAGACCTAATGTTTGCAGGAGAAGAAATAAGAAAAAAACAGCGTCAGTCTTATTTAGCATCTATAGCGTCTTTTCTGGAACAATGGCCAGAAGAATCAGATGGTTTTGCAAGAATAATAACAAAAAAACCTGGGTCTCGTGATATGATAACCGAACTTTCATCCAGATGTCTAGATCCTTCAATTTCTACAAAAAACATAATAGAACAAGCTCACAGTATAATACTTATCTCAGGAACATTAAACCCTACATTCATGTATAAAGATATCTTAGGGTTTGAGGAAGCTGTAGAAAAAGAATTCAAAAATCCGTTTCCAAAACATAACAAACTAAGTTTAGTAATCCCTGAAACATCAACTAAGTATACAAGAAGGTCCACTGAAGAATTTCAAAAAATAGCTAAAAGAGTAAACAAAATAGCAGATTTGACTCCTGGAAATACATTAGTTTTCTTTCCGAGTTACAGCTTAAGAAATAATATATATCCATTCATAAATTCAAAAAAAGAAGTCCTATTAGAAAAAAGAAATATAACAAAAGAAGAAAAAAATAATCTTTTAGAAGAATTCAAACAATACAAAGACACGGGTTCTATTCTATTAGCAGTAGCTGCTGGAAACTTTGGGGAAGGTGTTGACCTTCCAGGAGATTATCTAAAAACAGTAATAGTTGTTGGTTTACCTCT
>CAYUUQ010000028.1:0-12013 GCA_964447875.1 uncultured Methanosarcinales archaeon
AGATTTAGCTTTATACTTAAAAAAAGAGAATATTCTTGTTTTAGCTGACACGCACATAGGTTATGAAGAATCTTTAAACAAACAAGGTGTTCTAATTCCAAGATTTCAGTTTAAAGAGATTATTATTAGATTAGAGAAAATTTTGGAGAACAAGAAATTTGATAAAATAATAATTAATGGCGATGTAAAACATGAATTTGGTAAGATTTCAGATCAAGAATGGAGACACACCTTAAGACTACTAGATTTTTTAAAACGTTACACTAAAGAAATAATCTTAATAAAAGGAAACCACGATAAGATTCTTGGTCCAATAGCAAAAAAACGCAATGTTAAAGTTAAAGATCACATAAAAATAAACTCTAATTTAATTATTCATGGAGACAAACTACCAACTAAAACACAATTAAAAGACATTAAAACAATAATAATTGGTCATGAACATCCAGCAATTGGTTTAAGAGAAGACAAAAGAGTAGAAACATTCAAGTCTTTCCTCAAAGGAAAATACAAAAAACTAAATCTAATAGTTCAACCAAGCTTCAATTTAGTAACAGAAGGAACTGACGTTACAAAAGAAAAACTATTGTCTCCATTTTTAAAGCAAAACTTAAAGAACTTTGAAGCATATCTAGTTGCAGATAAAGTCTATAAGTTTGGTAAGGTTAAGGATATTACTTATACATCTTAGCAAGTAAATCAGATTTAGTAACAACTCCTTTTAACTTTCCATCATCTGAAACCAAAACTAAAGAATAGAACTTAAGTAGATCGCTAATAACTGTAACAGAAGTATTCTTACTAACAACAGGCGGAGCATCCGCCATTATGTCTTTAATTAACTTACCTTTCTTATCAAGCATTGCTTCTAATATAACAGACTCAGATATATACCCAACACTTTTATGGTCATCAATAACGGGCATCTGAGAAATATTATACTTCTTCATTACTAAAATAGCATCTTTTATATTATCATCCTGATGGACTGATATGATTCTATTGCTCATAAGGTCTTTAGCTTTAGACTCTTGTTTTTTATTTAGTTCATCTAGTGCAGAGAATATTTTTTGAGCATTAGAGTATGTCGGGTCTAATAATTTAGCTTCTATCTTCGCAATCAAACTCTGACTAACCTGAGCATGATCAGCAAGCTGTTTTTGAGTTAATCCCAATTTCTTTCTTATACTCTTGATATCTTTAATTTCTATTGCCATAATTAAGGAATAATTGATACTTATTTATATTCTTTTCGGAATATAGTTTATTCTTATGGTTTTAAAAAAGTTCATATGGTAGTATAAAGAACCATATGGTAACCAAAAAGTTTATATAGTCACTAATATTACCATAACTATTATGGGAAAAAAACTAAAAAAAATCGACCCAAGAGAAGAGAGCGAAGCATTTAATAAAGTAATCAACTGGTTTTTTTCATTTCCGTCTATCGAAATCAGTCTTAATGATCTTTCACAAAATCTAAAAATCTCAAAAACAACAGCAAATAGGATAGTAACCCAACTTTCAGAAGAAAAATTTCTCAAAAAGGAGGTTTTAGGTAAAATATGGAGAATATCTTGTAATTTAAATCACCCATTTAACATTACTAGAAAAATAAGTCATAATCTACACATGATATACGAGTCTGGTATAATAGAAGAAACACATAAAATAATACCTAACCCCCGAGTTATAATCTTGTTTGGCAGTTATCGGAAAGGGGACGATACCGAAAAAAGCGACATAGATATCGCAGTAGAAACATTGGATAATGAAAATTTAAGAATAATTGAATTAGGAGTATTATCAAGATTTGGTTACAGATCCAATGTTACTGTAAATCTTCATATCTTTTCTAGAAATAAGATAGACTTAAATCTATTTACAAATATTGCCAACGGTATTATTCTCGATGGATTATTAGAGGTAAGACCATGAGGTATAAACGCCCAGACAACAAAAATGCTATTAGTATACTTGAAGCTGCAAAGAAAGATATGCAATTTACTCTATCGATGCAGGCTTCAGAAGCAGCAGGCCCAACAATTGTTAGGAATATCTATGAATCATTTAGGATGCTTGGCGATGCTTTATTGATTAATAAAGGAGTAGAATCAGAAGACCACATTACTCCAGTAAAAGAACTTTTGAAGGTTAAAGTTGATACTAGAAGACCAATAACATTAATAGATAATTTAAGAAGATTAAGGCATAACATAAACTATTATGGTTATAGGCCAAACATAATGGAGATAAAAGATACATTATCGATTGCAGAAAGCTGCTTTAAACCACTCTATGATGCAATCAATAAGGATTTAGGTAATTCTAATCATTCTTTTTTCAAAAAAGGAAAAGATAAAATTTTATGATGGATGATCATTTCTTAGCAACCTTCCAAAAAAAATCAAAATAGCTCCTGTAAGTTTTTGCAACATCTTTATTATCTATCACAATTGCAAAAAAAGGGACGCTCCAGATAAATATTGCAACCTTAGACCCATAAATCCAGAAACTTGAAGGAAATATGTAATTTGATTTAAGAAATCTATATGTTCCTGTCTTGATCTTCAGTATATTTTCTTCTCTGTCACATAATATCTTTTCTTTTATCCCTAATTTCTCAACCTTCTTAAGGAATTGTGGCAGAACAAACTGCAATATCTGTTCAAACTGTCTTATAGATCCCATGACGACATAATCTTTTCTCGTATTAAGAACATCTTGAAGTACACTCTTTAGCCCATTTTTTCCTTTGAACAATTCTACTTTAGTTTCTTCTTTGGGGAGTTTATTTAATTCTTCTAACTGGGGCAAGATTGAGTGCACTTTCTCTTTCTTTTCGTCTAGAAATTGAAGTATCTTATTTGGTTTTGCAGGCTTAAAATAGTTCTTTCCTGATTGTATAAATGTACTAACCAACCCCTTTTCCTTTAGTTTCTCTAAAGTATCATAGATGTGGGTTCTATGTAGTCCAGTCTCTTTAGTTATTCTGCTGACTAATGATGGGCCTATCCTTAGTAAGCACAGATATACTTCTATCTCTCCATCTGTTAATCCTATTTGTTTTAGGATTTCTTTTTCCATATCTATCGTTAATCATTTTCTATATTTAAATCTTCTTATTTTGTAGTCCGCATTAGGACAGCATTATCTTAAATATATCTCTATGTTACTATTATTTCGTGATAAAGTCAGTTTGTAAATAAAAAATGAAGCAAAATATATTTTCAGAGAAAATAATAAACAAATTAGCAAAAAGAGAAATGATCGATCCAAAAATTATTTCTACTGGGCTAGAAGATAAGACTATGATAATCATTCCAAATAAAGAATTAGATCATCATGTGATAATTGGAAATGGAGTTACGACTAAAGTAAATGCAAATATTGGGTTTTCAGATGAATGGAGAGACCTATACCAATTATTGTCTATGGCAAAAGCAGCAAAAGATGCTGGGGCTGACACAATTATGGATCTTTCAACAATTGGTTATACTGATGATCTAGATTTCTCTACATCAAGAAAAGCTATCATGGATTTAACTAGTTTGCCAATTGGAACAGTACCATTGTATGAGGCGGGTCGTATAGCAGCAGTTAGATATGGTAAAAACACATGGGATGTAAATGGAGGTATATTCCTTGAAGTTGTAGAAAGACAAGCAAAAGAAGGCGTTAAATTTATGGCAATACACTGTGGTATGAACAAAGAATCAATGGCTAAATTTCATAAAGGCAATAGGCCCATCGTCAGCAAAGGCGGAGCAATGATTGCAAGATATATGGCCGAAACAAGAAATGAAAATCCTGCTTTTGAGCGTTTTGACGAATTACTTCGTATTCTAAAAAAATATGATGTTGTTTTAAATGTCGGTAGTGGATTAAGATCAGGTTCAACAAGAGATAATGATGAAGCACAGATGGCTGAATTAAAAATATGTGCTGAACTTGCAAACAAAGCAACAGAATATGGTGTTCAAGTAGGTATTGAAGGGCCAGGTCATTTACTCCATCAGGATATAGGGCCATTAGTTAGAACAGTTAAGAGCATCAATAATGGAAAGCCATTCTTTACCCTTGGTCCTACTGTAACAGATGTTTTCAAAGGATATGATGATTATATAGCAGTCGCAGGAGCAGTTGAGGCAGTTAGACAAGGAGTAAGCTGGTTATGTTATATAACTCCTGCCGAACATCTAAGAATGCCAAATGTTGATGATGTATTTAGGGGCGTCATGGCTGCTAGAGTAGCTGCACATATCGGGGATCAAATCAATGGTCAACCAAAGGCGTTACACTTAGAATCACTAGATCGGCCAAGATGCGGTAAAGAAGAACCCGAAATGGCATGTAACATGTGCGGGGATTATTGTTCTATGTATTTTCCCAGTAGGCAGCAGAACTAAATAAATACAATTATTCCAATCAGAATATTTCTTTCACATACCTTTTTAAATAAAATAAAGAATAAACTTTATATGGTGGTTTTATTAAACAAACAAAATTTAAAAATGAATTCATATCTCAATTTTAACAAAATCTCCTATTTTCCAATACTAAGACATAATATGAAAATTGAAATTTCAGAAAAAAGAGAATATTTACATTTTATTAAATCTAATTTCAATACTTTATCTCAAAGAGAGATAGCTAGAAAATTAAACTTAGGCAAAACCACAGTAAATAGGTGGGCTGCTGAAATAGGGTTAAAATTTAAGAAAAATACAGTAGATGAAAAATTCTTTGACAAATTTGACGAATATTCTTCATATGTTTTGGGTGTTATCTTTTCAGATGGAAACATATCATATAATCCTAGAAAAGGTTATTATTCTATAACTATAACTGCTGCAGAGAAAGATAAGAATCACCTAGAAAAAATAAGATGTTTACTTTCAAGCACTAAACCACTTTTATATTCTCCTAAAACAAAATCTTATAGATTAATTTTTAATAGTAAAAAAATATGTAAAAGATTAATGTCAATAGGTTTAAAACCAAATAAATCATTATCATTAGAATTTCCAAAAATTCCTAAAAAATATTTAAGACATTTTATTCGGGGCATAATCGATGGGGACGGAAATGTTAGGTATGTCAAAAGAAAAGTAAGCCCCTATTTTGAGATAACTATCGCATCAGGTTCAATAGTTTTTTGTGAAGACCTAGTTGATGCTATAAAGACGGAATCAAATATTTCTGCAAATATAAGAAAAGCTCACAAAAATACATATATCATCCAATATTCTTGTTCAAGAGGTAAGAAATTAGCAGATTATATTTATACTGGCTCAAATATTTTTTTAGAAAGAAAATTTAGGCCATATAAAGAAAACGTTATAGGAGGAGATAAAAATGAGTAAAAAGTATTCAATAACCTCTGAGAGCGTCACTGAAGGTCACCCAGATAAAACTCAATAGACGTCTGTTTATTGAGTGTCTTGAGTGTGTGACAAAGTAAGTGATAGTATCTTAGATGAACTATTAAAACAAGACCCAAATTCAAGGGTTGCAGTAGAAACATTAGTTACAACCGGAACAGTACATGTTTCTGGAGAAGTAACAACTAATGGTTATGTAGATGTTCAAAAAGTAGCAAGAGATGCTTTAGCAGATATTGGTTATACTAATCCTAAGTTCGGTATCGATTCTCATGATGCTGGTGTTTGGGTATCTATCCATGGTCAAAGCCCGGATATCTCACAAGGAGTAACTGAGGGTGAAGGGGATGATAAGAACCAAGGAGCAGGAGACCAGGGAATGATGTATGGTTATGCTTCAAATGAAACTGAAGAACTAATGCCTATGCCTATATTAATGGCTCATAAATTATCTATGAGACTAGCTTATGTAAGAAAACAAGGCATAATAAAAGATATCGGTCCAGATGGTAAAAGCCAGGTAACTGTAGAATATGAAGATGATAAACCAATAAAGATAACAGACGTTGTTATCGCTCAACAACATCTTGAATCAGTTGATGAAACAAAATTAAGAGAAGAATTAATGGAGCACGTAATTAAACCTGTTTGTGCAGATCTTATAGATGACTCAACAACAATTCACATAAATGCAACAGGTAAGTTTGTTGTAGGTGGTCCAGATGGTGATACTGGTCTTACAGGAAGAAAGATCATTGTTGATACCTATGGCGGAGTTGGAAGACACGGCGGAGGAGCTTTCTCAGGAAAAGATCCTTCTAAAGTAGATAGATCAGGTGCTTATATGTGCCGTTACATAGCTAAAAATATAGTAGCAGCAGGACTTGCTAAAAGATGCGAAGTACAATTAAGCTACGCTATTGGTGTTGCAGAGCCAACAAATGTAAATGTTCAATGTTTTGGAACAAATACAATCGATGAAGAAAAGATCCAAGAAGCTGTAAAAAAAGTATTTGACATGCGTCCAAAAGGTATAATCGAAACACTAGACCTTAAAAGACCAATATATCAAAAGACTGCAGCTTATGGTCACTTTGGAAGAAATGACCCAGATTTTACCTGGGAAAAAACTGATAAGGCTGATGCTTTGAAAGAAGCTGTTCAGTAAATTTTTTTTATTTTTTTCTTAATTTTTATTCATGATCACCTTCATCAGTATGATTATCATCTTCTTCATGATCTTCATCTAACTCATGATCCTCATCATTATGATCATCTTCATAATCATGTTCTTCAGCAGCATGGTCTTGAACTCCATCACCATCATGGTCATGATCATCATGACCAAGTTCTGTATCACAACCTAACATAAACAAAACAGATAAAACCAATACTATAGCGATTATTTTCTTCATGTTTCTCACCTCTAATGTCCATGTGCCGGACCATATAATGTAATTAAAGTAATAATTGCTATTCCTATTAATATAGCAACAATATGCAAGATAGTATCTTTTATCTTACATTGTCTATGTAATTGTGGAACTAAGTTTGATGCAGCAATATAAATGAAATTACCAGCTGCAAAAGGTATTATAAAATCACTAAAACCATTTGTTCTTCCAACTAAAATTATTCCAACCAATGTCCCTATTATTGCAGTTGCTGCAGATAAGAAATTAAACACCAATGCTTTTTTCTTAGATAATCCAGAATATAACAAAACCCCAAAATCAGCTATTTCCTGAGGTATTTCATGAAATATAATAGAAATTGTAGCAGCTATTCCTAATGTTACATTAACAGCATAGCTTCCAGCAATAACGAGTCCATCTATAAAATTATGAACTCCATCCCCAATTAAATTTATCGGAGCCAAGTTATAAGCATGGCTATGCCCACAATCGTGACTTTCACATTTTTTATTATGGTGATGATGCACAAATTTCTCTAAAACAAACATAACTAAAAAACCAAATAAGATCTTCAAAGCAGATCCTAGCGTATAACTATGTGAAAATACCTCTGGTAAAAAATCCATAAAAACAGTACTTAACAAAACTCCAACTGAAACACTTAATAAAAACAACAACAGTTTATTAGATAACTTTTTTTTGATTAATAATGGGATAGCAAATACTACAGATACTACAGATACAGCAATTACACTTATTAATGCCAATCCAACGTTCATATTAGCTTTATGAGTAGGTATATTTATAAATATTAATGATTATCATTCTCAATAAGGTGATTTAGGATTCCAAGAACCTCAAGAAACACAAGACAAAAAGAACTCGTAAAAAAGGAGATAGATAAATTTAATTCCTTTTTTACAGCAGAAGATCTTTATGAAAAAGTAAAAAAGATAGATAAAAATGTTGGTTTAGCTACAGTTTATAGATTCCTCAAATCATTAAGAGATTCAGGTATAATCTATTCTTATACATGCGATAACAAACTTATCTATTCTAAAGAAAAGAAATCACATTGCCATTTTGTTTGCGAAGAAACTGGAAAAATAATTCATTTCGATGTTGACTCATTAGATTTTCTCAAAGACAAGATACCTGGGTCCATTACCAGTTTTCAGATCGAAGTTAAAGGCGTTTGTAAGAAATGTGGTAAATAAAACTAGGAATATTTAAATAGTTGCTCTACTA
Organism: uncultured Methanosarcinales archaeon; assembly: GCA_964447875.1. Classification (GTDB taxonomy): domain Archaea; phylum Nanobdellota; class Nanobdellia; order Woesearchaeales; family DATDXC01; genus CAYUUQ01. Next base: position 8,048 of record CAYUUQ010000028.1, read on the forward strand.
TTTATTCTCTGGGGTGATTAATATGGGTAACCAGAGTAATTCATCTGATGAATGTTGTCCAGAATTCGATCCAAAAAAATGGGATAAAAAATCATTTGATTGGAAAGATAAAGAATTTCTAAAAGAAACTATTCCAACATTATTTCATATTCCTTTTCCTCCAATGATTGGAAAAAAAATTATGAAGATGTGTAAAGAAGCAGATGCCGTAAAAGCAGGATACGATAATAAGCTTGACTGACTAGTTTTATTTCACGATCCAACCCCATTTAAGTCAGAGATCTTCATGTCAGTAACAAAACAAGTTCCCAAAGCTAACAATACTACTATATCCGGAAAATTTGAAGCAAAAGTTTTTGATGGAGAATTCAAAGACGCTCCAAAATTCATGAAAGAGATGGATTCTTACTTAGAGAAAAAAGGGAAAGAAGCAAAAGATTACTATGTACATTATGCTTATTGTCCAAAATGCTCAAAAAAATTTGGGCATAATTACCAAATATTTTTTGCAGAGGTGAAATAAATGCCAAAGAAAAAATCTAAAATGGAAAAAAAGATTGAAAAAAAATGTAACAAAGGAGAGATGGGTGGCTGTGGTAGTTGTTCATATTTCCTAGGTATGGTTGGTGCAGCAGTGTATTATATCCAAACAACAGCAGGTTTTTGGAACACACTATTAGCTTTGTTAAAAGCATTAGTCTGGCCAGCATTTTTAGTATATGAGTTATTGAAGTTTTTATTAAGTTAGAATGCCAGAAATAATTGATATAAACCCTAAAAATATCAAAGATTACAAATCAAACTGTTTTTGTAAAAAAGATAGTGTTGGGTATAATCTTAAATTAGATTGGATAGAAAAAAGACTAAAAGAAGGACTAACAATAAAATATCTGACAGATAAAAAAGATAATATTGTTCATGGGTATATAGAATACACAAAAGGAGAAAATGCCTGGCGTTCAGTTGATGCTAAATGGTATTTATTTATACATTGTTTATGGATAACACCAAACAAATACAAGAAAAAAGGTTATGGTTCTAGTTTGATAAAAGAAGTTATTAAGGACGCAAAAGGTAAATTGGGTGTAGCAGTAATAACAAGTGATGATTCATTTATGGCAAATAAAGATATTTTTCTCAAAAATGGATTTAGATTAATAGAAGAAGCAGGAAAACAACAATTACTTGTTAAACAACTAAAAAAAGGTAGTTTACCTAAACTAAAAGATTACGAAAAACAACTAAAAAAATACAAAGGATGGCATATAGTTTATTCTAACCAATGTCCATGGGTAGCTAAATTTATGGAAGAATTAGATAAAAAATTAATACCTAATCTAAAGATAACAGAATTAAAAACACCAAAAGAAGCACAAAGTGCTCCATCAATATACTCAGTTTTTACTTTGATAAAAGATGGAAAGATTCTTGCAGATCACTATATTTCTCTAACAAGGCTTAAGAATATAATAAGAAAAGAAGTATAATACTCTAAAATTTTATAATATATAGATTAATTAAAAAGTTTTATTCGCTTTTAGCATGTGCTGCATGTAATTGCTTATAATACTCTTCAACTTTATCAATACTCATAGCTTCTAGTTCTTTACTTGTATATTTTCTCATAATCAACAAAGAATACTCCATTAGTTATAAGTCTTTAGAACTGAACATGAATGAATTACTCTTTAATCTTCAAAGCTTTCATTATCTTATCAAGTTTATTATGTATTTTCTCAATCTCTTCAGCTGAAATACCCTTAGAATCATCTTTTTTCTTAAAACAATTATCACAATATATAGGTTTACCTGGAGTTGGTTTGAATGGAACTTTGCACTTACTACTGCATTCATCACAAGTTATTTCGTGCATTTCTGGTTTCACGTGTCTTTCTTTTGATCTACCAAAACCGCCTCTTCCTAGTCTACTACCCCCACCAAATCTTCTACCACTTCTGTCAGACTTTCGTCTACCAGATTTAGTGTGATTAGCCATATTAAATTCAACCATATTACTAAAGAATCATCTCCTAGTATATTAGACTTCCTATAAATCAAACTCATCAATAAAACCAAGTATCGCCTTGTATTTTTCTAAATACTTAAATCCCTTATCAGTTAGGGTAATATGTTTTCTTTTTTTCTTATCAAAAACTTCTTTTACAAAACTTTTTGAAATCATCTCTTCAAAATACTCTGCAAAACTCTGAGAACTAAGGTTACTTTTACGAAGTAATGGAGTAGGCTTTATTGAGTTATTATTATCCTGAATAATCCTAAGAAAATCATAGATAACTTCTAACCTATCTCTTTTCTTCATTTATTTTACCCATTTATGAACTTTGTAGTATATTGTTACAAATATTCCTATTGATATAATATTAAAGACAATCTTAATATTTAATGGCAGCCTAAATCCTATCGCAAAAAGATTCAACAGCCAAAAAAACAATATCAATAGATAGAGTGCTTTAGTATTTGTCTTCTTTTTCAATCTTTTATGAGATATTGCGCTTATAACTGTAGCGATTATCAATAAACACAACTGAATAAAAAAGATTATCGCAGGAGACCTAGAAACAAATGCTACAACAGCTATTATTAATGCAAGTACATTAGCTAAAGTAATATATTGTTCTCCTTTAACTTTCTTCCAAATTGTACTATATAACAAATAAACAATTGCTAAAGTGCTAAAAAATGCAACCAATAAATTAGATAATGGCATTATAGTCCTACCGTGCCTAACTATATTCTGACCAAGTACCATAAAATGAAGAAACAATCTTGATGCATATGATAATCCGAAGAATAAAAAAGCATACCTAAAAAACTGTATCCCTTTGTGTTTTGTAAGGTCATACATCTCTTTTGTCTTAAAAAATACCATTAAACATAATAATAGTATGATCACAGAATAAAAACTTTCTACTCCAAACATTACAGGATCAAAAAACTTCATCATCTTCATATTAATCACCAATAGTTATTAGTATTTAAGCATTTTTAAAAAAAGTGGACTTAAAGTGTACATTTTTACTTCTTCTTGTTTATAAATAAGCATTACCTTATGTTCATTAAGTTAAGGAGGTAAACAAAAATGAACATAACCCAACTAATAATGGAAGACTTAATTTCCAGATTTGACAAGTATAGCATATTCCTAAACAGGGAAGGAGGTATAACAAATGAATAAAGCAACAAAGTTTGGAATTGTGGCTTTGCTTTTGATAAGCTTAGTCGGAAGTGCTTTTGCTTTTGAAGGTTATAGAAACCAAGAAGTAAAAGAAGCATTAGAAGCAGGAGACTACGATTCCTGGAAAGAAGCTAAAGTAGCAGGGTTAACTGAAGAAAGATTCGAACAGGCCAGAGAAAGATATACAGAGATGCAAGAAAAAAGAGCAGAAAAAGAAGCTTTAATGGATGAAATTTGTGAAACTGAAGAGATACCAGATGACATACCTGAAAAAATAGCAGAACATTTAGAAGAAAATCTAGATGCAGTATGTCAACTACACAAAGCAAGACAAGATGGAGCAACCAAGGAAGAAATAAAAGAACTTGCTGAAGAATTAGGTTTAGAAAAACCTAATAGGGCTGGTAGACAAGGAAAAGGTATGATGAGAAACAAAAATAGGCAAGGAAGCAATCAATTACCCCAAGAATAAGGGAATAATCCCTTATTTTTTTTATTTTTTAATAATATTTATATACAATCATTCTTTTATTTCTATTTATGAAAATAACTACCTTAATTTCATCTTCTAAAATAAAATCAAAAATAAAAGAATTAGTTAAAAAAATAAAAAAAGATCATAAAGAAGTAATATTTATCACAGTTGCAATTGGTGCAAGAACATTCTCTAAAGAAATAAGAAAAAATATAAGATCAAAAAACTATGAAGTAAAGTTAAAATCTTATCAAAACACAAAGTCAACCGGTAAAATAAAACTAATAAAAGACAT
>CAYUUQ010000029.1:0-1972 GCA_964447875.1 uncultured Methanosarcinales archaeon
AGTATCATTAAAAGTTGAGTTAAGATCATTACCTGATCCTGTTACATCTATTGTTTCTGTTGAAGTTGTTGATATTAAAACTCCAGAACTATTAACTTCATCGCCAATACCATAAGAATCTAAAGGCACAACTCCTAATGTCCATTCATCACCAGCAGTTGTTTGTAAGCTATTCATTGTATGTCCACCAGCAACACCTGCATGGTATAATTGATAAACTTCTTCAATACTCAAACTTCTATTAAAAATCATTACTTCGTCTATTGTTGCATTATTAAGCTGCAATCCTCCTCCAGATCCACCAATAGAATAATTAGCATAATTTGTATTGTATTGAATATTACCTGAACAAGAAGTATCTGTAGATATAACTTCTCCATTCCTTAATAACCTTAGTGTTGTCCCATTATAAATCATAGCTATATGTACCCAATTATTTTGATCGCCAACATAATATGTATCATCATAAGTCCAACACTGAGTCCAGGAATTTTGGTCTCTAACTATTGCTTTATATCCTGATTGAGGATCTGACATATAAGAAGTATATAATTGGAATCCATAACCCCCTTGCCCACCATCAGACATAACAATTTGTTTGTTTACAAGATCTGATTTTCTTTTAATCCAAGCCATTACAGTAAGTTGATCAGTATATACTGTTGTATCTATATTTTCAGCTACAATATAATCGTCTTCCCCATCAAAACTATAAGCCCCACCAATAGCATACGAAGTAGTATTCCTAACAGCACCAGTAACACTTCCATCATTTCCACCATAATAATCCAAAGTATCGTTATTTAGAGGGTAGTATGCTACTAAACCATCAGTAATCAATGAAGTTGCATTCAAAGTATCATTCTTATACCAGTTGTAAGCGTAAGTGATATTATCTGAATCTGCATCTGTTGCAACAACATACCCTGTTAAGTTCTGGTTTGTGTTATTTAATGAAATATCTGTTGTATTAAGAGTAACTGAACTGATTGTAGGTACACTATTTAAGATTGTTATAGCAGATGAATTAACTTCATTACCTAAATCTTGGTAATCTATTGGTATAACACCCAATGTCCAATTGTCATTTTGAGATGTTTGTGATGAATTTAAAGTGTGACCATTATTAACACCTGCCCAGTATAGTTGAGATATTTCTGAAGGTGTTAAACTTTTATTAAGTATCATTAATTCATCTATTTCTCCAGTATACGCACCTGTATTTGTATCAACACCCCCTGCATTGGTGGTCCTTATACCTATCACCATATTTGATGTTCCAGTTCCTACAGAAACATTACCAGTCGCTGTAGTGAATGTTCTTGATATATCCAGAGATCCATCAACATAAAAACTAACAGTATCGCCAACAACAGAAGCAACAACATGGTGCCATTCTCCATCATTAACTGTTATTGTACCTGTCTTCCTTTCAAGATTAGAATAATCATATGCCCTTCCTAATTCTAATTTATTACTTGAAATACCAAAGCTAAATGGGACATTTGTACCAGGAGTCGCTCCTCCTTCCACTCTTAACTCTACAATTGCAGCATTTACACACCACCCATCACAACCACTCCCTGAACCGTCAGTAGTCTTAATCCATGCACCAATAGAATAATTATTATTATTTCCAATATCTTGAAAGTCAGAAGAAACCGTTGTAGTATCGAAAACCCAAATATATTTACTATTACTCCCATCAAAACTATAAGCCCCACCAATAGCATACGAAGTAGTATTCCTAACAGCACCAGTAACACTTCCATCATTTTCTCCATAATAATCAAGCGTATCATTATTAAGAGGATAGTAAGCAACAAGCCCATCAGTAATAAGCGATGTAGCATTAAGTGTACCATTCTTATACCAATTATACGCAAATGAAACATTCTCAGAATCTGGTTCAACAAAACCAAAATATCCAGTCAAATTCTCACTACTTGCATTACTACTAACATCAGTAGTA
>CAYUUQ010000029.1:1982-11862 GCA_964447875.1 uncultured Methanosarcinales archaeon
GCATTCAAAACATCAATTTTATACCAATTATAAGCATAAGTGATATTATCCGAATCAGTATCTGTAGCAGTTACATATCCAGTCAAGTTATCTTCAGTTCCATTAGTTGAAACATCAGTTGTATTTAATATAACTGAGATTACAGTTGGTTCTGTATTTCTATTCAGGATACTATAATTACTCCAGCTACTTACATTAAACACAACAGTAGAAGCACTAAGTGAAGTGAAATTATGACAAGCAGGTGTTGTGGTCGAATTACAGACTTCATCACCATTTCTATAGATTACTGGATTATTAAAGCTATGTCCCTCTAAATTTAAAGTTATATTAGCTGATTTATTTAGTTCATAAATATCTGGAGTAGACATATTTAATAAAACTGAATTGTTTCCGATCTGAATATTAAAACCAGAACCAAATCTCAGATCTCCTTCAATATCATAATCCAAATCATCAGTAAATGCTATTTCTCCAAAATGGTTATTATATTTTAATTTGTTACCAGAACCAGAATCATATTCTATTTCATTACCATCATTTGAATAAGAATTAATATTTGTGAATATATTATTACCTGCATCAATATAAACTCCATAACCAGAGTTTTCTCCAACAAGTAAATTTGAAACTGTAGTTATGTTCGTAAAAGTATTCCCAGAACCAGAATCAATTCTTATTCCGTATCCTCCAGCAAAATCTGCAGTATTTGAATTTGCAATTATATCAATTAAAGTATTATTGTCTGAATTTGAAGTAAAATAAATCCCTGCACTATCTGCCCCACCATTATTAAAACTTGCACTTACATTATTGAAAATGTTATATGAACTAGCATCTAAATAAATTCCTGCACTAATCAAATGGGTAACACCATCACCATTTGCATCTGCAGATATATTTGTAATATTATTATAATTACTGTTTTTTAAATAAATTCCTGAATTATTAAAATTATAAACTCCCCCATTTTTGATTAGAACAGAATGAGAATTATCAATATAAATTCCGTAAGTTGTTGAACTTATATTTCCAGTAATATTGTAACCATTCATATCCAAAGTTACACCATTAGAAGTTATGTTAAAACAAATATCTGATGTAGAATATATGTTATCTCCCAATCTATAAGTCGAATCCGTATCTAATACTTGACATTCTGTTATTGGTGTTCCTGCAAAAAAATCATTTGAAAAATTAAAAAGACTAGAAACATCAACAGTACCACACTCACCTAGATATATACAACAATCAGAACTATCTACTGGATCATTACCATTTCTTTCATAACTTGGACAAATGTAAACTTGATCAGTATAACGATCAGCACAAGCTCCAGTACCAGCAGCAGCAACAAGATCACATGCTGCATCATTACGTACACTAAATGTTGATGTAGATGCTGAACAGTAATCGCCTTCATCGATCCAACTTGAACCAGTATCATAATATAAAACATTACAAGAATCTGTACATTGACCATTATCTGGATCACAGCCACTAAAGAAAGGATATACACTTTCTCCCAATATCAAAACACCATTACTACATGAAGTAGATCCAACATCAGTTAAATCATCAGGTGTCACACACACTGACCAATTATCTCCCACATTGGTTTCGCTTGAAACAAATATGCTTCTAGACCCATTATAAATATTTAAGATCTCTTCATAAGATAATGATCTGTTAAATATCTGAACTTGGTCTATTTGACCATCAAAGTATTCTCCAGTTATAACAGAACCAATCGTAAGATCTTGTGTTGTATTAGTATATAAACTTCCAGAATAGCTCCATGCATTAGTTTCTACACCATTTATAAAAATACCTTTATGTGTAGCATTTAATCTTACTGTTATAAAGTTCTATTCGTCTTGTGTTAAGTCTGGGCTCGTTGGATGATCCATATCCCACCCACCACTAGTCACTATTCCGAAACTTATTGCGCCATTGCTATTTGGAGCATATACTCTAAATCCGCCATTATACCCTGAATCTACATTATTGATAAACCCCCTATATGGACCAGTTATACTATCTGGTTTTAACCATCCTGTTATTGTGAAGTATGTCGCTCTTAAACTAGTATCATTACTTATTACTATCCTATCGTTTCCATCAAACTCATAACATCCAGAACCATCATTACCAAAAGTAGAATAATCTGATGTATTAGTTGAATTAGATGATGAATCAAATGGCATATTTAATAGTGCTATTGAAGTCCCATTTAATCTCCAGTCTGTTATGTTATAGATTGCATCATTATCACCATCTGTAGCTGTAATGTATCCTGTTAAATTGTCAGTTGTATAATTTAAGCTTGAAGTTGTATTCAACACAACTGAAGATATAGTTGGAACTGAATTAAATGCAGATAGAACTTCAACTAAGAATATTGTTGAATTAACATTATTACTTGTATCATTAACACTAACATTAACTTCATAAATTCCTACACTAAGTAATGTATCATTAATAAGTACTCCGTCCTGACTGATGTTGAAGTTAGTTGTATCATTAATAAAGAATATACTTAATGCTGTTTCATCTGTAGCATTAAAGTCAACAAATACTGTATCATTTGAATATATGGATAAATTATTTGGATATTCATCAAATGTCGGAGCAAAGGCATCTATATAAACATAAGGCCAGCTTGCTAATGGAAAATAATCACAATGTCCAGAACTACATCCAGACTCATTATTCTCAACATCATAAGAAGTATCACAAATTCCATCAGCTGGAGAAATATCATCACAAGAGTCTGAAAAACCATTCTCAGTTGAGTTTGTCCAATAATTACCAGATATAGAATTATTCCAATTTAAAGAATCTACATAAAGGTCTACTCGTGATAAATTAAAGAAATTATTGTATATACTAATATTAGATGTAGTAAAAAAAGGTGTCGTAAAATAATCAACACTTATATGATTTCCTATAAAAATAGAGTCTGAATAAGTATCAAACAATATAGAATCTCCAACAATAGTATTATTAATAATAAATAATTCTCCACTAATAAAGTTTGCAGCAAGTAAAGGAAATGAATTATCAAATATAGTATTATTTATTATTGTAACATTGTAATCAGAATCATGAAATGGTCCCCGTGTCCCATAAAATATATTTGAATCTATATATATATTATTATTTGAAGAGGAATCTATAGAATATCCTAGCCCTGGATCTGATCCTTCAAGAAATATATTATTTCTAATATATACATTATCTGCATTAAGTTCTATTCCTCTATCTATTCCATCTACCCCAAGAGTATTATTTATTATTGTGATATTAAATCCAGAAAGAGTAATCTCATATTGAAACCCACTAAGATTCATAAAATTCTTTATTACTAAATTATCATTTCCACTAGTAATTCCTTTACTGCCGGCCAATCCTGAACCATGAAGAGTATAACCATTTCCATCTAAAGTAATATTATCTGTACTTATTGTAAAACACGTTCCAGCATAATTAGTGATATCATTCTGTAAAACATAAGTAGTACTAGTAATATTTAATTCTTGACATGAAGTAAGGGGAATACTTGATAAATTAACTTCAACATTCATCAAACTCGAATTTATATTTCCTTCAGTATCATTAACAGTAATATTCAACAAATAACTTCCAACTGCCAAAATCGAAGCATTACTCAAATAACCTGTTGAGTTTATTGCAAAATTAGAATCATTTACTATAAATGTATCAATACCTGAATCATCAGTTGCATCAATATCATAACCCAATGTTTCATTATTAAAAATTGACTGATTTAAAATCTCTGTAAAAATTGGAGCTATTATATCACAACTTTCATTAACTCCCCCATCAGTAATTGTCCAACTATGTTCTCCGATTAAAGTATCATTTCTAGCTGAATAACCAAAGCAATATTTTGCAGAACCAGCACTAAATGATTCAGAGTCACTTAAAGAAGGCGATAAAGAAGCCCACCCGATAAGTAAACTATCATAATTTTCTGTAGATAGCTGTGTACTTGCTGTAAACATATCTGTAAAATCTGTGACAGCAGAAACATTCCAGCTTCCAATATCTTGATCAAAAGAATAAGTAAAGAAAAACATCTCCTTCATATCTGTAACTTTAGATGTATCCCAGTTGGAGATATTGCCATTGAAGTATGATCCTAAAAACATCCTTTGCATTGTTGTAACTGAAGAAGTATTCCAGTTGGAGATGTCTTGATTAAATGATGTAGACATGAACATTTCGTTCATACTTGCCACTTTAGATGTGTCCCAGTTGGAAATGTTGCCATTAAATGAAGAACTATAAAACATACTAGCCATACTGGTTACATTTGAAGTATTCCAGTTGGAGATGTCTTTATTAAATGGTGCAGCCCGAAACATACTACTCATACTTATTACTTTTGATGTGTCCCAATTCGAAATATTACCATTGAAATTGGAATTATAAAACATACTAGCCATACTTGTTACATTAGATGTATCCCAGTTGGAGATGTCTTTATTAAATGGAGTAGAATAAAACATATTAACCATATTTGTTACTTTTGATGTGTCCCAGTTAGATATGTTTTTATTAAAATCAGAATTATAAAACATACCATTCATATTTATAACACTACTTGTATCCCAGTTGGAAATATCTTGATTAAAAGAAGTAGAATAAAACAATCCAGACATAGTTGTAACTGAAGAAGTATTCCAATTGGAAATGTTGCCATTGAATGAAGAAAGTGTAAACATGTTAGCCATGTTTGTTACATTAGATGTAACCCAATTGGAAATGTCTTGATTGAAGGAAGTTCCCCTGAACATATCATTCATGTTTGTTACTCTAGATGTATCCCAATTGGAGATGTTGCCATTAAATGAAGAACCTTCAAACATATCAGCCATATTTGTTACATTACCTGAAACATCATCAAAAAATGCTGGCTCAGTAAAGGGATTTACAAGACTTGTAGTATAATAAAACATATTAGAACCACTAGTAATTCCAGTAATACCATCAGATACATTAGTCAATATATCAATTAACATGGTATGAGTTCCTGATGGTCCCCAAAAACCAATTCTTGTAGCACTGCCATTAACACTGATATTATATACGCCGTCAACACCGTAATCATGACTTATCTCTCCAGTACCTGAGTGATATGTTGAATATGTATCATTCCACCAAACAGTTAAATATGCATCATCTGCAAATAACTTATATGTTGTACCATCTGCTTTAGAAGTATTAATCTGAAATGTGAATACATCTCCAATAGGTATTGGATCAACAATATAATCAAAGTCAACATCCCCACCAACAACTTTCAAGTCAAATGTATCATTAGTGCCATTAAAGTTAGTCAGATACATTTTATTCTCTGAAAAATCATTTAATTCATCAAAAGTCATAATCAAATCTGTTGAATTCTGGGAATAAACCTCTACTGTTCCCGTTCCATTAGCATAAAGTGTTATATCTCTAGTATTATCTAAAACTCTCTCAAAAGTAACCCTAACATAATTTCCACTGCTAACTGTGGTATAATTACCATCTAAAGAAGAAACATAACCATAAATATCTCTAATCAACGTACGATTAGAATCCAATTCATATGCTTTTGTAATATATATTATCTCATAAGTTTGACTAGAAAGATGAGGAACAATCCATTCAATATAATCAATATATCCGTCACTATCAATATCATAAGAATCATGCTCAACCAAAACCTTTGAGTCATTGACATACCAATATAACTCAACATCAGAAACCCTTTGTTCAATATTAGTATATGCTAATATCTCAGTATAATGAACATCAGATATAATAGTTACATTCTTACCTACTGAACTATTAACTTCTTCAGAATAAGGCCCTTCAGTATAATATTCAACTTCAACTTCATCTAAAACTTCATCAATTATTATTTCTGTACTATTGCTTTCATTAACAGTTGTCTCTTCAGCAATAAGTCTTCCAGTAATCGAGCCTAAGCCATTAGTAGACTGAATTAATTTGTCAAACTTAATATCACTAACAGGCATTTCAACATCAAGTAACCATTCAAAAAACTTAACCATTGTTCCTTTTCCAGTTGGAACCCGAATAGCATAACCGGTTAATGAATTTCTCTCACTCTTAAGACCTAAAATTTCTTTATTTATCTCCCTAAGTTGGCGTTTATCAGAAATACTGTCTTTTTTCTCATCATCTAATTTATCTAATTCCTTATCAATCTTTTCAACTTTCTTATCAACAACAAACTCTTCAACTGTTTTAGTTATACCTTCATCAACTACAACTATCTTATCATTAGCTATTTCCTTACCATCTTTCTTAACTGTAAAATTCAAAGCTTCAGAAGAGATATTAACAGAAACATTACTAACAGTGTCATTCAACTTAATTTTCTTAGTCCATTTAACTGGTCTGCCTAAAACAACAACTCCTTGCTTTACCTCTTCCTCCACCTTATAGTTTTCCTGAGCCTTATAATCAATCTCAAACACATTACTTACGCTTAATGCTTCAGAATCATTAGCTATAAAATATAAGTAACTAGTACCAACATAATCATCATCAGGAATTATTGTAACAAAACCATCTGCAATAATAACAGTTATATTATCAGCACCAGATACTTTAAAATTAATAGTATCATTTTCAGCATCACTAAGATCAAGTTCTATTATAGAACCAATATTACTTTCTATATCTCCTATATCTGACCAAATTGGTGCAGTGTTAGGACTCTCCTCTAAAATTGAATAAAATATAGAATCAACAGCTAATGTGGAATTATCTATCTCAAATACAAGTTTATATACAGTAGAATTAAACCCACTTATTAAACAACTATCCTCACATTCATCCTCGAAACTAATCATATCTGGGTAAAATCTTGCAGACTTTGTTGCCCAATCAGAATATAATATATTCATATAAGGATTATCTAAACTAACATTATAATCTGCATATACAAGCTGAGCTTTAACTATATTATTATAGTCTGCTTCATCACCATAATTTACATAATATGTATCGTTCCACAATAAAGAACTAGACTGCATAGTTATAAAATTACAACATTCTTCTGAACCATAACACTCTGTTGAAACTGATCCTTCATCTAAACTCTCAACTTCCCATCTTGTACATAATTTATTATGATCAAAATCGAAATTAAATGTACTATCAACAACTTCAAACCCAATTACACCTTCAGTACTTGTTACTTCTTCTTCATAATCTGAGCTATAATCAAGATTGATATTCAAGTCAGAACTATCTACTCCAACTACTAATCCAGTTATTTTAGAAGATGTAAAATCATCTTGCAATACTCCACTATCAAATAAAAGAACTCTTTCATCACCATTTTCTATGTAAAGCTTAGCATCACCTGCCAAAGATACAGAACCATCTATCTTTATAGATTTTATATTTCCTGCATTCTCAACAAGCCAAATATATTCTGAACTATAGTTTCTTACAATATTTATTTCATCAGTATAAGTGATCTCACTAGTCACAACAACATTTCCTATGATCTGTGGCCAAATAAGGAAAAACAACGATAAGAAAAGTACTACAAGAAGTAAACTTGATCTTAAGAAAACATAGGTATCTCTTGATCTTAAAACTCCATTAACTATCTTACTATCATAGTTTTGTTTCTCTAAAACTTTTCTAATAGAGTCCTTAGAATAACCTTCTGCTAAGTAGGTATCTACATACTTTCTAAGCCCTCTTTTTAATAAATCGTCCTTCATTTTGTTTTTTTCTTAGCCTTACTATAGCTAGTCCAAACAGTCTTATAATCCCTCTTCACAATAGACGCAATTGCCTTAAATGATAATCTTAAATCATCTTTAAGATACACAACAATCGCCTCCAACATCCCAAGTTCAGATGTAAATATTGTTACAGGAATCTTTATGTCACGCCTAAATGCCAAGTCTTGTATCTCTTTATCACTTAATTTAAGCCTCTCCTTCATATTTAAAAGAAGCAAATCTACGTCTACATCCTTAGTGTTTATACTAGTTACTCTAGGCATTTAAACGTACTCTGAAAGTTATCATATATAAATATTTCGATTTTTTCTTATTAGATAGTCCATATTCGCCATAATAATCTAATCTAATTTACATTTTGGTATACTTCTATATGTCATATTAAATAATTAAATAAGATAGTTTTATTACATAGGTTTGAGTATAGAACTTGTTAAATAATACAATAGAACTAATTAAATAATATATAGAAACTAATTAAATAATATATAGAAACTAATTAAATAGTACAGTATTATTAACTAAATAAGATATTATATTCTTATTTAGTAAGAATATAACTAAATTTAAGATATATCAATTTGTATAATTATTAATACATACATATAATAATTTATACAGAATATTTATAAATAATAAATTTTATTTAATAAATATCTATTAAAATAATAAGGGTGGTATCATAAAAAAGAAACAATATATATTATTAACATTAATAGTATTATTTACCTTCTTCATAGTTTACGTACCACACATAACATATAAATTTCCAGTTCATGTAGATGAATGGCACCACATCACTGAATCAATTAGATTACAAAATGGAGAATATCCAAAACAAAGCATTGGTTTTGAATTTGGATTTCACATTATTCTACTAATATTAGGGAATATATTCAATCTAGTCCTAATCTACCAACTCTTACCTGCATTATGGGCAAGTTTATCAGCTTTAACTATTTTTTATATAACAAAAAGAAAAACTAATAATTTCCAATTAGCAATCTTAGCAACAATCTTCTTCATATCAATAAAATCTAATGTTAACCTAACTGGAATGTGGTTCTTCACACCATTAAGTTTCAGTATACCATTCATCTTCTTTTACATCTTTTATTTCACAGAAGGAATAGAAAAAGAAAACAAACAATACATAATAACAAGTTTAACAATCATGTCACTATTATTAATAGTCCACTCAATCTCAGTTCTCTTCTCAATACCTTTTCTACTAATCTATGCGATTATGCATAAAGATTATCTAAAAAAAGAATACAAATTCTTCTCAATATTCATAATAATACCAATTATAGGATTATTTTTCTATAAATTTATGAAAGAACTATCATTTAACAAACTAATACCGACTTTATTCAATGAATTACAGTTTAAATATGGGTGGGGTGTTATAGAACTAAGTAATTCATTCTTTGAATTATATAGCTTAGTTGGAATAACCCTAGCAATTCTTGGAACAATAACTATTTTATTATTAAAACACAAACAACTAAAGAAATATTCTTTTTATCTATTATGGCCAGCAACTGTTCTACTCTCACTA
Source organism: uncultured Methanosarcinales archaeon (assembly GCA_964447875.1). Taxonomy (GTDB): domain Archaea; phylum Nanobdellota; class Nanobdellia; order Woesearchaeales; family DATDXC01; genus CAYUUQ01. The sequence goes on from CAYUUQ010000029.1 coordinate 11,346, forward strand.
ATAATATTCAGACTAACAGGAATATCTTACTTGGTCCCATATCAAAGAAATATTCATTATTTTACATTATCATTACCAATATTAAGTGCATTTGGATTATATTCAATATTAAAATTATTTAAAAAAATAAAACCTAATATCTTAAAAAAAATCCTAAAAACCATTTTCTTAATCTTAATAATCTACTTCACATTTAGAACCTATTTCTATATACCTGATCAAGTATCATTATACAAAGTCATTGACAATGAGGATTACAACGCATTACTATACCTAAAAACCTTATCAAAAGGCAAAGTAATGGCAACTCCAGAGATTTCAACAGCCCTCTACCCAATTTCAGAGCAAAAACCTGTAGCAACAATTGTATTTTATGGAAACAAAGGCATTACCCAAAGATTCTTCTTAGCTAAATGTACAGAACGTGAAAAAATTATAAAAAAACACAAGATAGACTATATTTTATTTAAACATGAATTGGGCTGCAATTGGTCTGTTATCTATGATAAGAATAATT
>CAYUUQ010000030.1:0-11585 GCA_964447875.1 uncultured Methanosarcinales archaeon
CAATATTAGCTGTTAGTATGGCTTCCTGTAAAGCAGGAGCAGCTGCAAAGAAGTTGCCATTGTATAAACATATTGCAGATTTAGCTGGAGTAACTGAGATGGTTTTACCAGTTCCTAGTTTTAATGTAATTAATGGAGGAAGTCATGCTGGTAATAAACTTGCAATGCAGGAGTTTATGATACTTCCTACTGGCGCTACATCATTTAAAGAAGCTATGAGAATGGGAGCTGAATGTTATCATAACTTAAAGAAAGTTATCAAAGCTAAGTATGGACAAGATGCAGTAAATGTTGGAGATGAAGGAGGATTCGCTCCTAACATACAAGACAATAAAGAAGGTTTAGAATTATTAAAAGAAGCCATTGAAAAAGCAGGATATACTGGAAAAGTAAAAATCGGAATGGATGTTGCAGCTTCAGAATTCTTTAAAGAAGGAAGTTATGACTTAAACTTCAAAGGAGATGAACCAGATTTAAAATCAGGAGATGAAATGATAGAACTTTACAAACAGTTTGTAAATGAATATGGTTTAGTTTCAATTGAAGACCCATTTGATCAGGATGATTGGGAAACATATTCTAAACTAACAGCTGCTGTTGATACACAGATTGTTGGCGATGATTTACTAGTTACAAACCCAAAAAGAATTGCAAAAGGGATTGAGTTAAAGGCTGTTAATGCTTTACTTCTTAAGGTAAATCAGATTGGTTCAGTTACTGAATCAATTCAAGCATGTAAAGATAGCCAAGAAGCAGGATGGGGAGTTATGGTTTCACATAGATCAGGAGAAACTGAAGACAACTTTATTGCTGACTTAGTAGTTGGATTAAAGACAGGTCAGATAAAAACAGGAGCTCCTTGTAGAAGTGAGAGATTAGCTAAATATAATCAGTTGCTTAGAATTGAAGAAGAATTAGGAGCAGATTGTAGATATGCTGGAGAGGCTTTTAGAAAGCCTTAATTTTTTATTTTTTTTAATTCTTTCTATGTTCTACATCTTCTATTTCTATATCGAATATCTTAACTAAATCTTTAGAGAATTGTTTTATCTTTCTTTTGAGTGGCTTTGTATGTGGCTTATTCATATACATACATTTGTTTATCTCCATAGAGAATATAAATAGATGTGGAAACATTGTTGATAACCATTTTAGGATATAACCTCCCTTATATGGTTTATTAAAATGAGCTGAATAGCCCATATTAATTAGTTTTCTATGCATTGATTTTACAATTGGCATATAAAATGCAGGAATATATCTTGTACCAAAGCTTAATGGTGGTCTATCTTGAGTATTCCACATAGAATGACCATCAAAGATTATGTTAAATCTATAGGTAGAAGCTAATTTTGATAGTGTAAAATAAAATTCTCTGTAACCTTTCTTTATTTCATCCATTTCTACTTCGGTTATTGGTTGTTTCCATATCTCTGGGAACCACCATTCTGAACCGTTTTCATAAACACATCTTGAGATACTTCTATTAAAGTCACATGCATACCTGGATTGTTTATTGTCTATCCATATGCCTCCTTTTTCCATGATTAATCTTGAGTAGATCTTATGTGTTTCAACATCTTCATATTTATAACGAGTTTTGGGAGATGGATTCATCTTTTTTAGTAGATTTTTTGGAACCCATGTTCCTGAGTGAATTGTAAAAAGAAGAACATTAAATTTATCTTTTTTGTAATTATCATAGATTATTACTCCTCTTTTTGTTATAGTCATCTTTATTTTGTCTATATCCTTGTATTCTTTTTTTAGCCACTCTAGTTCTTCTTTGATTAAGCGATATAGGCTTGGCTCAACAAAGAAATGTTTGAAGTATGGTTTGTTTCTATCCCGATAAAATTCATGAAATGTTCCATATAATATTCTTCCTAAGATCTTATATGATTTTAATAAGCTGATAAAGTTTAGGTGAGGATCTTCTTCAATTGTTCTTATTGCCTTATTTATCAATGTGAATAAGAAAAATCTCTTTGATAAGCTTACAGTTAAAGATGTGGAAGTCTGTTTTATAAGTAAAGGAGATACAGTTTTTATCATCTTTCTTAGATTTAGGTCAAACATACTAATTTTTATGTATGAGGTTATATATAAATCTTGTTTTTAGTGAGAATCTGAATGGATCATATCTACAACCCTTTGGTATTTTGATAAATTAGGATTCTTTTCAGCTGTACTGCCTAAAAGGCGGTCAAGAAATCGCTGTAACAAGACATATATTCTTTTTAATTTTCTTGATCTAATGTTTTTTATCTCTATTTCAATCTCATAAAAAAGAACTTCCCCATCTTCTTTTTGCATAGTATCAAATGAAAGATATCCTATCTTCTTTCCATTTGACATTAATTGGCATGTATCTAAAGATACAAGAAAAATAGTTTTTTTCAGTGCCCTAATTTCAAAATGATGTTCTGCATCTTCTAATATTGTTAATGCTCTTTTTGATAATGAAATATGTTCTTTTCTCAGACGACGTAAAAAAAGTAATTCATTTCTCTTGATTTCTGACCTAAGGGAAACTATTAATTGATTGATAACAACTGCGGCCTCTCCTTCAAATAACCTATAATTATTTGTCTTAAAGTCTGAAATTGATCTTAGTGCTTTTTCTTCGTCTACCAGTTCAAATCCCAATAATGGTAAGATTATACTAGATTCAAATTCATACCTTTCTTCTGTACCTTTATTAGTAGGAAGTTTTATTGTGAAGGTGAAGCCTTTATTTCCTTTGTGTCTTACACTAAAAGTTATGCCTGCTCTAAAGAAATCATATGAATGAGTATCAAAGTATAAATAAGGACGATATTTAGTTGTTATGTGTTCTTCTCTTACTGGGTCTAAAGTTATACTCCATATGCTTAAAGCACTGTTAATCTGTTGTAATAAGGTATCTTTATTGTTTTTTAACTGTGTAAAGAATATACCTTGTTCTCTTGGAAGAAAATACTTTGTCTCTATTTCTTTTGGCATAAATATGATTTATTTTTGAAATTATTTAAATATTATGGATAATAAATCAAAAATTTGAAATTATCTATCCCGCCGGAGCAGAGCTCAGAGGTATTACAATAAGTTAATTTATTTCAAATTTTTGGTCATTACAACTTGGCCGAAATTGACCGATCCATACATCGAGGTATTAAACCCAAGTTGTAATAAAACATAAAGATTATAAATAATAGATTTTCTTTTTTTATATATGAAGAAAGTAATGTTGATAATAAGGGATGGATGGGGATATAAGAAAGAGTGTAAGAATAATGCTATATCTGAGCAAGGAGCTCCGAATACTGAAAAGTTGATGGAAGAGTATCCTACAACACTACTTAATGCTTCTGGAGAAGCTGTTGGGTTGCCAAATGGTTATCAAGGTAATTCTGAAGTTGGACATTTGACTATAGGAAGTGGAAGAATAATGTATCAGCCAATGATGAGGATCAATAAGTCTATTGAAACTGGAAAGTTTTTTAAAAATAAAACTTTTTTAGGAGCTATAGATAATTGTAAAAAAAATAATTCTAAACTGCATATTATTGGATTATTACAAAGTGAGGGAGTTCATAGCCATGAAAATCATCTTTTTGCCTTATTGGAATTATGTAAGAAGGAAAATTTCAAAGACGTTTGTATACATGTTGTTACAGATGGAAGAGATGCTCCTGTAACAGATAGTTTAAAACATGTTAAAAAATTAAATGCAAAGATAAAAGAGACTGGAGTTGGTAAGATAGTTACTATATCTGGAAGGTATTATGTAATGGATAGGGATCAAAGATGGGATAGAACTAAGAAAGCTTATGATTGTGTTGTTAATGCGAAAGGAGAAGAGTTCTCTGATGCTTTAGAGAAACTTAAAGAATGTCATGCTAAGGATGAGACAGATGAGTTTATTGTTCCTAAGAGAATTACAGAGTATAATGGTGTTAAGGCTAAAGATAGTTTTATTTTCTTTAATTTTAGGACAGATAGAACAAGGCAACTAACTAAAGCAATAGTTGAGAAAGATTTTGATGGTTGGGATAGAAAACCATTGGATGTGTATTATGTTGGGATGACTCAATTCTATAAGCCAATGAATGCTCATGTTGCATTTGAAGACCAAACTTTAAGTAACTTGCTTGGACAAGTTGTTTCTAAAGCTGGATTGAAGCAGTTAAGAATTTCTGAAACAGAGAAGTATGCTCATGTTACATTTTTCTTTAATGGACAGATTGAAGAACCAAATAAAAATGAAGACAGGATAATGATACATTCTCCTAAGGTGGATACGTATGATCTCCAGCCAGAGATGAGTGCTTATGAAGTTTCTGCTAAGTTAATTGCAGAGATACTAAAAGATAAGTATGATTTTATTGTTGTTAATATTGTAAATGGTGATTTAGTTGGGCATACTGGCAATGTTGATGCTTGCCACAAGGCTGTAGTTGCTGTTGATGATTGTGTTCAAAAATTAGTTGAAGCAGGGTTAGAAAAAGATTATGTTAGTTTGATATTTGCTGACCATGGTAATATCGAAGACCAAATGCCTGAATGGAGAACATCGCATACTATCAATAAAGTTCCTTTGATTATTGTTTCTGATTCACTGAAAGATTGTAAGTTAAAAGAAGGTAGAGGATTACAAGATATTGCTCCAACTGTTATTTCTTTATTAGATTTGGAGAAACCTAAAGAGATGACTGGAGAGAGTCTGATTAGTTAGATTTAAAAGCCTGAAACTATTCTTCTAGAGTTATGTTGAGGAAGTTTGATGTTTTAGATGAAGATGTAGCTAGAGAATTATTAGCTGGTACTGAAAGAGTAAGAACTCTAAAAACACTATGGGAAAGGATGCATAACCGGTTGTTTCATTTCTATATGGATCAATTAGGAACTAAAACGAGGGCTTCACTTTATCCTGGAGATGGATTAGATAGTAAATCTGTTGATGGTGTTATAAGAAAATTTGATAGAAATTATTTTGTTTCTAGCGGATACGATCCTAGTGATGCAGATGAAGATGCTGATCATTATCATAAATGGATACCTAATTTTAGAGAATGGGTTTCAGAAAATAATCTAATTTTAGTTTATTGTGACTTAAGAGATGGTTTACCTGATCATCTAGCTCCAGTAGGATATATAGATGGATCAGAGGTTCAAGTATCTGATAGAAGTAGAAAAAAAGCTTTTAGAAATGATGGTATAGATCTGTTAATTGTTAAGGGGCTCATTCTGGGAGGTGATCCAAGTGTGGATAATGTACCTCCATTTGTAAAGTTATTAGACCAGTTGCCAAGAGTTTTACACCCAAATGCATTGGTTGCTATTCATCATGCAGCTTATTATGATGAGGTGGGGGAGGAGCCAGAGGATCAAATTTGGACAAATGAAAGTCCACATGCAGTTATAAAATATTATCACCCATATTTCTTACAAGATGTACAAGGAGTCCAGTTTACTCGTCAGTTAGATTTTGAGTTGCCCGAAAATGTTGCAACTGAGATGCAAAAAAGAATAGGTAAACCATTTAAGTATCTGAACCAATGTAATCCTTGGTTTTTTTATAGGGTGGCTGATGTTAAAGTTCGATAACATCTCCAGAACTAATTGTTTCTGCATTCAACTCTTGTTTCATCTTTTCTTTAACAACATCCTTAACACAATGACAAGGAATTAATCTTTCTATATTCTGTTCTTTAAGATAAGCTATTGTTTTATCAGTTATTTCTCCTAATTCTCTTAGATGAAATCCGCCGATAACTGCATAGACTTTATCTAACTTGGTTACAGCTTTTGCATATTCTATTATGTTACAAATACCTGAATGAGAACATCCTGTTATTACAATTAAACCTTTATTAAATTTAACTGCTAAAGCAGAATCATCTAAAACAAAATCAGGTTCTTTATTTGGTAAATAGAATTTAGTAGTTTTTGCTTCGAAATCATTAATTTTAGGAATTTCTCCTAGAAAAGTTATGTTATCTGAAAGTTCAAGTGGTTTTTTTGACAATTCTATATTGAATTTTTTGTCTTCTAGATCTTTTTTTGATATAGGTAGACCGTTCATCATATCATCTTTTTCCCTATATCTTTCTATAAAACAATCTGGATGGCAAACTAAATCAAAGTCTGAGAGATGTGCTAATCCATTTCCATGATCCCAATGGCCGTGGCTTAGAACAATTAAGTCTATATCTGCTAAGTCTACATTTAGTTCTTTAGCATTTTTTAAGAATAAACCTGAAGAGCCTGTATCAAATAGAATTTTCTTATCATATTCTAGGTATAAAGAAAGACCTGATTCTCCTTTAACCATTCCATCTTTATTGTCAACTAACACAGTTATCTCCATATTTATTTGAAATATGTTGTTTATTTAAATAATTTTTTAAAAATAATTATAGCAATATTTATATATCTATAATTTTAAATTAAGATTTATGCCAATAATTAGATATGAAGAAAGGGCTGCAAGATATCTAAGGACAGCTATAAAAGACATTAGATTATTTAGTGATGATGTTACAAAGATTTTTAGAACTCATGGGGCGATATTTGATGCTTCTTCATTAGATCGAAAAAATAGATCTAGATTATATCATCTTATCAGATCTGCTATGACTATGGTGGAGAGAGCTACAAGAGAGTTACACCTTGATCAGACTACATGGGGAATTGAAGAAGAATATATTAAAAAGTCAATCAAAGAAATAGAAATAGCAGAAGCTAACTTAAGATATGATCCAAGCGAAGAAGAGATCGAAGGAAGATTGATGAGGATAGTACAAGAACTAAACGAGGTTGATGCTATGGGTAAAGATGAAAGAAGACATATAACTGCATTGACTCAGTTGTTATTATATGCTACAAAAAGACTGCATTCTATATTAGTATTGTTTAGGAAAGGAAATAATGAGACAGAAGAAAGAGTAACTGCTGTTTTGAATGGTATTGCACAGACATTAGCTCATGTTCTTCAAGAGATCGGTTATGAAGTTGAAAAAGATGAACACCTGAGAGATGATTTAACACCCATATTACAAGGTGTTTTGAGGGTTGATAAAAAATTACATGGAAATGACCCTAGAGTTATATTAAAAAATCATTATGTTCCTAGTGCTTTAAGGAAATTAGGTGAAGTTGAGTTTCATCTAGAACATGCTTTGTTGATGTTTTAACTACATAGATTATAGAGTATCTCAAAAGCTTTTAACAGATCTTTCTCATCAACTATGATTATATGTTCATTAGAGATTATTAGTGCATCTATTATACTGATGTTGTTTGAGCCTAACTCTGTTGAAATTGATGCAAATACTCCTGGTGTTTTGGATAATGTTTTTGGATATACTAATTCAACCATGCCTACTCCTTTATTGTAGTTGATTATATCTGTTTTTTTGAATTGAGAATAGACTTTATCAAAGGATTTTTTATCTATTATTATCTTGAATAGTTTAGCTCCTTCAATTATTCTAAGAATTTCTCCAGATTCGAAATCAACTCCGGGTAAGATCTGGCCTAGTTTTTTTGTTGCATCTTCGCTTTTCTTTAGGCTTATAGATGCCATCTTTGTTATAGACCTGATCTTTGCTTGATTTAATAAGTTATAGACAGCATTTTGATCCTGCTTTTTTTCAACTTCTGTTGGATAACGCCTTAATGCAGAAATGACTGAATCTAGGCTTAAGTTAACTTTATAGGTATCTAAAATATATTTTGCTAAGGACCTAATGTTTATTACTTGTCTAGAAAGATCTTTTTTTAAGGCTAGATCTGTATCAATTATTTTCCATACAAATTCTCTAATATTCTCTGGTTTGTTTGACATTTTGATTTAATAAATGTGTCATATTATTTAAATTTATGCCAAATTTGTCAGATTTGTGCTAAAATTGAAAAACTATGTCAAAGGCTATATAAAGATTGGTCAAAAACCTAAATGCTTGGTGGTTTAAAATAGTAGAAATAAAAGCATTTAAGGGATGGACATATGGTAATAAAAAGATAGATAATTTTTCTAAAGTTATAACTCCTCCGAATGACGTTATAAGTTTAAAAGCTAAAGATGCTCTTAAAAGTAATGAGTATAGCTTTGTTAAGTTAATCTTACCTGATGGAAATGGAGATAAATATGATAACTCTTCTAAGTTGTTTAACAAATGGAAAGAAGAAGGTGTTATGGTTCAAGATGAAAAACCAACTATCTATGTATATTCTGAGAGTTATCAAGTAGATGGAAATAAATTTTCCAGGATGGGTTTTATGGCTGCAATGAAGCTTGAACCGTTAGGAGAAGGAATGTTACCTCATGAGAAGGTACTTGAAAAAGATCTTAAAGATAGGATAGACTTAATCAAAACAACAAAAGCTAATTTTGGAGTTCCTTTTGTTTTATATGATGATCGTGAAAAGTTAAGTGATGCAGTTTTAACTGGTGCTGTTAGTGGTTTAGAACCGTATATTGATTTTTGTGATGCTAATGGCGTTTGCCATAAGTTATGGAAAGTTGATGATTCTGAAGTTATCACTAAGATTGTTGAGATGATGAAAGATTATCAATGTATAATTGCAGATGGACATCATAGGTATACATCTAATTATAAAGTTAGTCAGGAATTAGATATTGATGGAGCAAAATATGGATTGATATGTTTTGTTAATTCATTTAATGAAGGAATGGTATTATTACCAACTAACAGAGTTGTATCTGATGTTAATGTTGACTTTGATGATTTATTGACTAAGCTTGAAAAATATTTTGAAATTGAAGAAGTTTCTAAAGATGAATTAGTTAATAAGATGGAATCAGTTGAAGTTATGATTGATAAAGTGAAGAATCTAAAGAATCATGTCTTTGGAATGTATAGTAAAGGTAAGGCTTACTTATTAACTCTAAAAGATAGAGATGTTTTAAAAGATAAGCTTTCTGAAAAATCAGATGTATATCAAAAATTGGATATCAATATACTTCATAAGATAGTACTTGAAGAGATTTTAGGGATAACTGAAGAGATGCAGTGTTTAAGACAGGGAGTAGATTTTGTTAAAGGCAATAAAGAAACTATGGATAATGCTGATTCGGTAGAGATTGCATTTTTTGTTAATCCTCCATTGATGAGAGAGGTTTTTTTGACAGCAAGAGCGGGAGAAGTAATGCCTCAGAAATCAACTTATTTTTATCCAAAGGTTTATTCAGGCTTAGTTGTTTATGATTTTGAGCAAAATTGAGTTGATATGTTAATGTTATTAATTCAATAGGGAGGGAATAAAATGGATGCACCCAATGTGCAACTGATAGCCCCCCACCCACCCATTTATGTTTTTATAGATGGTGCAAAAAATAATAGGAGCGTGAGAATATGGCAAATAAATTATTTATACCAGGACCAACACAGGTAATACCTGAAATATTAGAAGCTATGGCTACAGAACAAGTTGGTCATAGAACACAAGAGTTTAAAGATGTTTTTGGTTCATTGAAACCAACATTACAGGAACTCTTTGGAACAAAGAATGATGTACTTTTGTCTACATCAACTGGATCAGGATTTTGGGAAGCTGCATCAAGGTGTTGTGTTGATAAGAAAGTATTGCATGCTATTAATGGAGCTTTTAGCAAGAAATGGGCTAAGTTGTCTGAGGATTGTGGTAAAGAAGTTGTTAAGATAACATTTGATTGGGGTAAAGGAGTTGATGCTTCCGCAGTTGATAAAGCATTAAGCGAAAACCCTGATGTTGAAGCTTTTGCAATGGTTCATAATGAAACTTCAACTGGAGTAATGTCTAACTTAAAAGAAATATCTGAGGTTATGAAGAAATATCCAGATGTACTTTGGTTAGTTGATTCAGTTAGCTGTTTTTCAGGAGTTCCTATAAATGTTGACTCCTTAGGAATTGATTTTTGTTTAAGTTCAAGCCAAAAAGCACTTGCTTTACCTTCAGGTATTGCAGTTGCTGCGGTATCTCAAAGGTGCTATGATAAAGCTGAGAAAGTTGAAGGTAAGGGATATTATTTTGATATCTTAACATTAAAGAAAATGTATGATAAAGATCAGACACCATATACTTTTTCAATTAGTCATATGTATGCTTTACAAAAACAACTTAGAAGAATTGATGCAGAAGGTGTTTCTGAAAGATTTGCTAGACATAAAGAGATGGCTGATTGGGTTAGGAATTGGGGACAAGTTCAAGGGTTTGAGTTCTTTTCTGAGGAAGTTGGATGTCGAAGTGATACAGTAACTTGTTTTGTTAACACAAAAGATGTTGATTTTAAAGAAATTAAAAAAGATATGGCTACAAAAGGATATAGCATGGACTCAGGATATGGTAAACTGAATAAGAAACTAGAAGAAGAAGGTAAGAAATTAACATTTAGAATTGCCCATATGGGAGACTTGACAATAGAAGGATTGAAAGAATTTACTAGTAAATTAGAAGAGTATTGGAAGTAATTATTTTTTTTTGTAGGAAGAAAATTTAACAACAACGGGTCGTCCGATTTTCAAAGAAAATCGGGTGAGCCACTCCGTAGGAGCCGACCCTCGGCCCACCGACCGTTGTTAAATTTTAATTAAATAAAACATAAAAGGTGGTCAAAAATGAAAATATTAATACCAGATAAGGTTAATGAAAAAGCAACTAAGATTTTAGAAGAAGCTGGATTTGAAGTAGAGAATAAACCAGGAATAACAATTGAAGAACTAGTTGGAATATGTGCTGATGCAGACGCAATGATTGTTCGTAGCGGAATAAAAATAACTAAGGAAGTATTAGATGCTGCAACAAACCTTAAATTAGTAGTTAGAGCAGGAGTTGGAACTGACAATATTGATAAACCATATGCTAAAGAAAAAGGTGTAGTTGTTGAGAACACCCCATTTGGAAATACAAATGCAGCAGCAGAACATACATTAACTTTAATGATGTTACTTGCAAAGCATGTTATACATGGACAAGCTAAATTAAAAGCAGGAGAATGGGATAGAAAATCATTCAAAGGAACTGAGCTTAAAGAAAAAACATTAGGTATTATTGGAATCGGTAATATTGGTAAAAAGATAGCTAGAGTTGCTAATGCATTAGAAATGGATGTAATTGGATCTGATCCTTTTGTTGATGAAGAAAAAATGAAAGAGTATGGAATTAAGAAAGTTGAGTTTGAAGAATTAGTTAAAAATTCAGACTACATAACAGTTCATGTACCTCTAACTGATAAAACTCGAGATATGATCTCAGAAAAAGAATTTGGAATGATGAAAGATGGTGTAAGAATATTAAATGTAGCTAGAGGAGGGGTAGTTAACGAAGCAGATTTAGAAGATGCAATTAATTCAGGTAAGGTTTCTTCTGCTGCACTTGATGTTTATGGACAAGAGCCACCTGTATGTAAGTCATTAATTTCATCAGATAAGGTTATTTGTACACCTCATTTAGGAGCATCAACAAAAGAAGCACAAGTTAATGTTGCGGTTGATGCAGCTAATCAGATTGTTAATGCACTTAAAGAAGGTAAAGTTGAAAATTGTGTTAATGGTTTAGAAAACTTAAAAGAATAAATTTTATTTTTTTACTTGTTTTTT
>CAYUUQ010000031.1:0-11585 GCA_964447875.1 uncultured Methanosarcinales archaeon
AAGATGTAGATAAACGCATTTCAGAGATTACATGTTCAAGATCAGATATTCTTTTCAGAAGATCTTCATTCCCATAATATCTTTGATTGTCATTGATGATAGTTGTGCTTGGTACTATAAGTGGCAGTTCCCTATCACTTGCTACAGCCAGCTGATACATAGGTTCTGTAGCTGAAGCTGGATGGTCTACACCTATGATTGATTGATCAGTCTGAATATTGCCTGAACCTGATATATTATTATGTCCATTGATATAGTTGGCTTTGCATGAGCTTTGGTCAAATATCCTGAAATGCCTGAAATAGCTAGCTATTGTGTCCTGGAATTCTTCTGGTGAGAGCTCTTTGAGATGATATTCATTGCCTTTCGGAAAAACGTTTGTTTTCGGATTAGATACGATAAAGATTCCTCCACTGTCAAGGACTCGTTTTGTCTCTTTCATAATTTCATCATGTTCTGTTATGTGCTCGATAGTCTCAAATGATACAATTGTTCCGAATTGATTCCTTTTTGCGGGAATTTCTCTGCAGTCACCTTGCCTGTATTCAAGACTATTAGTATTTCCATATCTATGTCTTGAATATTCAATTGCAGTATCGTCGATATCAACGCCCAATACATGCTTTGCCTGTCCAATAGTCTTAAGAAAATCAGCACCATAACCGCTTCCTGATGCAATATCAAGTACATCTCTGTCCTGTGTGAATTGTGATGCAAACTGATACCTTGCTATATGTTCAAGATATATTGGATTATCCTGACATTTTTCAGGTATCATCCTTTCGCCAGTGAAGTCCATTTCTGTAAAATTTCTGTCCATGTAGTCTATTGGAATACTGTATAGCTTAAAAACCTTTTTGTAGTGGTAACGTACCTATATCAGTTCATATATCCTAATGATTTCAATAAATCGGTGTTCTTATCGTCCAGTTCTGCTTTTTTTGAATTTTTAGATTCGATTTCTGATAATTTAGGGAATAGTCCAATCAATTCATTTATTTTATCAGTACTTAGCATATCAATGCTGTTGATATCCTGTGTCTCATCATTGATATTATCATAGTAGAAATATTCATATTCTGAGTCGGGTTCAATGCTTCTGTTTCGGACAAATTTAGTATCTTTGAATCTGATAGTATCTTCGATTGTCAAGTATGCATCAGATGATCTGGAGTAGATGAACTTCCTGCCAAAGTCCTTATTGCTGCTGTTTATCAATGCATCTGTAAAATCCATACCATCTGTCTTAATGTCTGTTGAATATCCTATGATATGCAGCAATGTCTGGAACAGGTCAGTATTCTGCAATATGCTATCAATTTTTTTGCTATTTTTGCTGCCTGGCAATTTGATAATCAGCGGAATATGGATGGATCCTTCATTGACAAGATTCCCATGCTCAAAATAGTAGTTATTCTCATCTAAACTTTCGCCATGGTCAGAAGTTATGATGATGATTGAGTCATCAGACAGTCCTTGTCTGTCAAGTGACTGCATTAGCCGTGATATTTCCTGATCTATAGTCCTGATTTCTGCATCATATTGAGATATGTAGTAATCTGTCTTATTGATGTCTTCAAGTCTTTGGTATTTTGGTATTGCTCCTCTGATGAAATTCTGATTCAGTCCTTCAATCGGTTCATAATCGATTGCTGCTTCTTTGCTTTCATTATAATATGGATCATCTACAAACAGATTCTTGTACTGTTTTGGAGGTGCATATGGTCCATGCGGGTCAAGATAATGTATCCAGAGGAAAAATGGTTCCTCTTTATTGATTTTATTTTCTGTCCATGCAATTGCATCTGCTGTAAATCTTTTTGCAGTAGTATTCAAAAATGATGTGAATTCATCAAATCCTTTAGAGTATCCTCTTCTTGTATTCAGTGTTGGATTTCCAATGATTGCATATGTCTGATATTTGCTTTGCAGTACTTCAGCAAGCATTGTATTCTCATTTCCGATTACAAGACGATTCTGCAAGACTCCATGATTTCCCGGGTATTTGCCTGTGAAAAGAGTAGTGAATGATGGTCCGGTCTTTGGAATAACTGTAAAATAATTTTCAAATAATATATTTTCTTCTGCAAAAGTGTCAAGGAATGGACTAGTATCCCTGTGGTAGCCATATATTCCAAGATGGTCTGCTCTTAATGCATCAATTGAAATAAGAATAATATTGCAGTCTTTGCATACATAACTATCAGATTCAATTTCATCCAATTGAATTCTTGATTCGCAACCTGCAGATAATATAAGAATTGATATCAGAAATAATGAATTAAACAATAACAAAAAAAAATTTTGATTATGCATTTTTCATTCAGATCATGCTTTCTCCATCCATGTCAGCAGGGATGTCAACTTCCAGCATCTCAAGGACAGTTGGTGCAATGTCCTGCAGACTCGGATCCTTTTTAGCAAGTTCAAAGTTTGTGAATATTGAACCAGGAACATGCTTAGCGTCAATCAGATGGTCTGCTTTCCAGTGCTTTGTGTTATCATCAAATATTTCTGGAGTTGTTCCGCCGATTGCGTTCTGCCAGTTCATCCTGAATCCTCTTTCGAATCCGACAATAAGATCTGGAGCTTCTGATAGATAATCTCCTTCATAGATGTCGTTTGTCTTATAGACATCTGTTATTGCTTTCTTGTTGTATTCAGGGTCTTCAAGCTTTTTCAGCTTCTTGATCATCTCATCCATAAGTTCATCCTTATCTGCAGAATCTACAATACCTTTTGCTTCTCGTCCTTTTTCATTGATGTATATGCTTGTGAAACCGACTGAGTATGCTTTTGTTTCTGACCAGTCAACATTCCTGAAAAGCTCTCCTGCATCTTCTGATGTGGATTCTTTCTTGAGTACCATATAGCCGTTATCTACAAGCCATGTGTTGATGCTGACACTTCTTTCAAATGTTGAGAAACCATGGTCTGAGAAAACCAAAAGTTTTGTATCTTCATCAATCCTTTTGAGCACTTTCCCTAAGAATTTGTCCTTCTTGACATAGTATTCTTCAATCAATGGATGTATTGTAAGTGTGCCAAGTCCTTCATCTTTTACGACAACCTCATCCCAGAACATGTGCTGGATACGATCAGAGCCATCGAATACAAATGCGTAGACTCCACCATTGTTATCGAATTCTTCAAACTCTTTCCAGAACATATCCATCCTTTCCTTGTCGATATCATATACCTGCTGCATGAATGCATCATCGCTAAGTTTAGCGTCATTGAGAGCATTAGTATCTTCTGG
This sequence comes from uncultured Methanosarcinales archaeon, assembly GCA_964447875.1. Lineage (GTDB taxonomy): Archaea > Nanobdellota > Nanobdellia > Woesearchaeales > DATDXC01 > CAYUUQ01. Next base: position 3,260 of record CAYUUQ010000031.1, read on the forward strand.
TAATCCAAGTGTGTGATAGATGCCGATCTCTTCTGCTAGTTCTTTAGAATAGCTTTTTGGATATGTTATAGCCTGTGTCGGTTTGATAGGGTCGATCTCTACAGTTGTCATGTACATCTTGAATTCATCTGTGCTTTCCAGATAAAATTTAACAATGCCTGATACTTTTGTCAGAATTCCAACCTTGAATTCGACTCTTACCCAATCGCTCCATTCTCCTTCATTCAGTGTGAATTGATTATTCTGGATCTTGAAGTCTGCAGATTTAGCATCTGTATCAATGTCAATTTCCATAGGTACTGTAATGTCAACAGTCTTTCCACCTTTTTTTGTCCTTGGTCCACTGATTTCAGTTGATATCTTTCCTTTGTTCTCATCTACAACGATTACCTTATCTGCTCCATCGCTTCCTTTTGCTGGTTTTTCTGTTGTATAGTATGCATAGCTGTTAAGCAGACCTTTGATGTCTGGTACTCCTAATCCTGCAAGAAGCCTTCCATTGAGTTCTTCTGCTGGGAATGTTATTGGCCATCTGATGATTGTTGTAGGAATCTCTTTGGCAGATGCTGTATTCCAGAATGGTGTACCTCTGATATATGGTTCATACTGAGTAGATGATATGCCTGCTTTTGATTTTGTAAGTGATAGTTCAGGAAGATAGTTGTCTCTATTCCTTCTGATGAAATCAAATATGTTATGCTTTCCTGGATTTGATCCAGTAGCAATTGTTGCCCATGATATTGGACTCTGTGGAGATATTGTTGTTTCAATCGCACCGAAATGTCCGCTCTTCTTAAGTTTTTCAAAGTTTGGAAGCTTTCCTTCTTGCATCATCATTTCCATTGCTCTTGGATCCATACCATCCATTCCGATCATTAGTACTTTCTTATCTGATTTAGAATTATTTGACATCTGATTACACCCCGTTGAAATAATTAATATTGTTATCAAAAAAAATGAAACTATTGCTGATAGAATCAGTTTTTTATTGAATTTCTGATTATTACAGTCTTTTTTCATTGTATTTTTTACCATAAATAGTAGAAACTACTGTCCTTTTATATCTTTTTTCTTAAATACACCAAATATCTTGGAAAAGAAGTTCTTTATTGGATACCAGAAGTATTTTACAAAAAATCCACCGATTGCTGCTCCAACCATCACAATGAATGGCCATATCGATCCACCAATGATTGTGGTTGCAGTACCTGGGTCAATATAAGCGAGTGCATTGGACGCTGTTGTCGTTGTGATTACAATCAATGTTGCGGTTTTTATTGTCTTGTTCATTTTATTCATTATATTTAGGGATTCTTCTCATATATATATGTTTTGTGAATTAGTCAAAATAGCTATGGTATTCATAGGTTCTGGTAAGTATCTACTGCTTCTTTAGCAGTTCCAGTCATTATCAGTCTGCCATTCTTGATCAATGCAACCTTGTCACAGAATTTTTTTATTGCTTCTAGGTCATGACTGACAAAGATTACAGTCTTACCTTCATCCTTGAATCTCTTGAATACATTGAAGCATTTATTCTGGAAATCTGCATCTCCTACAGCAAGCACTTCATCGACGAGAAATATCTTTGCTTTTGCCTGGATCGCTACTGAGAATGCGAGCCGTACCTGCATTCCTGAAGAATAGTTCTTGAGTCTCTGGTCAATGAATCTTTCAAGTTCAGCAAATCTGACAATGCTATCGAATCTTCTGTCAATCTCTTCTTTTGTGAGACCCAATACTGCGCCATAAAGATAGATGTTGTCCCGTCCTGATAAGTCACCTGTGAAACCTACACCTAGTTCTAAGAAAGGTGACATCTTGCCACGTACCTTGATTCTACCTTTATCTGGTAGGTATATGCCTGCAATCATTTTCAGAAGAGTGCTTTTTCCTGACCCATTAGGACCGATTATACCGAAGAATTCACCATTCTCTATATCCAATGATACATCATCAACTGCTGAGAATGTGTCAGCTTTTTTCCGTGTAAGGAGATTCAATACTGTACCTTTGAGACTTCTCTGTATCTCATGAGGGATGCTGAATTTCTTTGATACAGATCTTACAGTTATTGAAGGTTTTAGTTTTAGTTTCATTTTGTTGTCCTTATCAGAGTTCTTCTGCAAACCTCCTGGATCTTCTGTTGAATATTATTATTCCTGCAAACAGGAGTGCAATTGTTATCACTATCAGTATGAATGTCAATAGGAAAGAAGGCAGTGTTCCATATATCAGTACCTGTCTGCATGAATCAATCATGCCTGCAATCGGATTCAGCATGAACAATTGCCTGAACTTGTTTGGTACGACTGTCAAAGGATAGATTATAGGAGTCAGCCAGAATCCTATCTGGAGTGCGACAGTCCATAGATGGGATAGGTCCCTGAATCTGAGATAGAATGCACTGATGAGCAATGATACTGCAAATGTAAAGACAATGAATATCCCTAGGTATAATATGATCAGTGGCATTGCTATACTGATTGAAGCATTTGAAAATATGAAGAATACACTGAACACAAGCATATTTAGCAGCAGAGTCAATAATGTCGATAGGTTTGCTGCAATTATTATTATTATCTTCGGAAAATTTATTTTTGAGATCAGGGCTGATTTGTTCAGGAGAGATTCCATAGAGTTCTGGGTTGCATCCTGGAAATATGACCATATGATTATCCCTAGCAGTAGATATAACTGATAGTTCTCTACTGCAGCAAATCTCATGAAGATTGAGAATACGATGTATAGTACTGTAAAGGTCAATAATGGATTCAATAGGCTCCACATGTATCCCAATATTGAGCTATTGTATCTTATCTTGAAATCAGTCATTGCTAAAGTCTTGATAAGATAAAATTTATTTTTGTACATTTTTGATATTATTTTCTTTTGGTTATTAAATTTATCCCTAAATATCTATCCTAGATAACCTAGAGCAAGCAGCTCCTCTTCAATCTTTTCAGCATTCTGGATGCTATCTTCTGAAGATACGCTTCCTTCCAGTTCCAATAGCCAAGTATAGAGGTCTGTCTGCATTCTTGTACTTATTTTGGTTCTTGTTTCAGATAGATCTTCCTGTTCTTCTGGATCATTTTTCAGATCATATAGTTCAGAACTGTTCGATACGATATCCTTGATGAACATATACTTATTGCTGTTTATGCTTCTGAATTCATTCTGTGATGCATAACCATATTCGTTTATATTGACATCATCTTCAATCATTGGCCTGAGACTCTTTCCATCAAAATTGTAATCTTTGTAATCGATATCAAGATAATCCAGGATTGTCGGTACAATGTCAAGGTTCTGGACCAGCTTATCTCTTCTTATATCCTCTACTTCTGGAATCTTCATTATCAATGGCACTTTTATGACTGGGTCATATACAGTATGGCAATGTGATGCACGGTCATGCTCTAAGAATTCTTCACCATGGTCTGATGCGATAATGATCATAGTATTATTTGAAATACCCATCTTTTCGATCTTCTTCATGAAAATCCTGAATTGAGAGTCAAAGTATGCAATCTCATCATCATAGCAATCAATCAGGAATTGAGTCTCCTTTTCAGTGATCTCATCCAGACGGTCTTCTCTGTACATCTTTTCAAGCAGTTTTGGATTTCTATCATTGACCTCCTGAAATTGTCCATCATACTCCCTATCACTATAGATCTTCTTGAAATCTTCTGGAGGATTGTATGGTCCATGCGGTTCCATATAATGGATATATAGGAAAAAAGGATTGCCTTTTTCATTCTCAAGTATTTCAAATGCTTTCTTATTCAGGCATTCTGCTTCCTTATTGAAGCATTCTTCGTCAAATGTATCATAACCTTTTGCAAAACTTCCAAATCTCTCCTTATTGAGTGGCTTGCTTTTTACAATAGGACTTGCAGTTATTGCGTGGGTATTATATCCTTCTTGTTTCAATATCTCCGGCAATGAGATGATATTGTCTGGAATACCTAGATATGTATATTTATATTTTCCAGCTTGGTCAATATTTATGAAGGTCTGATCCTGATTGTTAATGAAATGGTAAGGATATCGTGATGTGATGAAAGAGTTGACAGAAGGGAAAGTGCATGATGCCTGGCTTCTTGCATTCAGGAATAATATGTTCTCGTCTGCAAAACTATCGATATTTGGAGTTGTATTCCTTTCATATCCATATGCACCGACATGGTCTGCTCTTAGCGTGTCAATGAGTATGAAGACCACATTCATTTTTTCTTGATCTTCTTTCTTGTTCGATAATTGATCAGTACATCCTATAATTGCTGATGCTATGATCAGTAGCAGAAATAAGATCATGATTTCTTTTATCCTTTTCATTTTTAACCTAGATATCCTAAAGCCAATAGTTCTTCTTCAATCTTTTCAGCTTCCTGCAGGCTTTCTTCAGATGCAATGCTTCCTTCCAGGTCTATTAGCCATTCGTGAAGATCAGTTGTAAGCGATTCCAGTTTTCTTCTATTGGTATCTACCAAATCTTTCTGTTCAAGAGGGTCTTTGCCGATATTGTACAGTTCTGAACGGTTCTCTGATATATCCTTTATCAGCTTGTAATCCTTGGAATCAATTATGCTTCTGTATTTATTCTGGTTGGAGAATGAATGGGTATTTACAACATCATTGTTCTCGATTGCAGGACGCAATGATACTCCATCAAAATCATAATCCTCATAGTCTATTGACAGATAGTCCAGAACAGTCGGAACTATATCGAGGTTCTGTGCAAGACTATCGATATGGATACCTTCTTCCTGACCTGGGAAATAGAATGCCAATGGCACTTTTATGACCGGTTCATATAGACTGTGGCAGTGAGCAATATATTCATGCTCTAGAAATTCTTCACCATGGTCTGACATGAATACGATTATTGTATTGTTCAGCATTTCTTTTTCATCTAGATCTGTGATAAGTTCCTGGAATTTTGAATCAAAATACAATATCTCATCATCGTATGAGTCGATAAGGAATTGGATGTCACTATCTTCTATCTCATCATTCCTGTTCTCTCTTATCATCATTTCAATCGGTTTTGGTGTCCTCTTATCAAGGTCTTCAATGTCTCCATCATATTCCCTATCACTGAATTCTTTCTTGAATGGATATGGTGTATCATAAGGTGAATGAGGCTCCATATAGTGAAGATACATAAAGAATGGCCTGTCTGTCTTCTTTATGAATCTTGAAACTTTGTTATTGATGCATCCTGCATCATCCCTATAGCAGCTTTCATCAAATTCATCAAATCCATTCCTGAATCCTCCATCCCTGTTGTAGGATGATGGTGTGTCTCTTACAACCGGACTTGCAGATACTGCGTATGTGGAGTATCCTTCTTCTTGCAGAATAGTCTCTATTGAATCATATGAATCAGGTATGCCTTTGAATTTGTATCTGTATACACCGTTGCTGCTTACTTTTGTAAGCTGCTGGTCAGGTCCATTAATGAAATGATATGAATATTTGCTTGTCAGCAAGGAGTTTATTGATGGGAAAGTGCATCCTGCCTGGCTTCTTGTGTTTGAGAAATGTACACTCCTATTGCTGAAGAATCCATCAATGAAAGGTGTTGTATTCCTATAGTATCCATTGATGCCCATATGGTCTGCTCGAAGAGTGTCAACGAGTACAAATATGACATTGCAGTTCTTGCATTCATATCCTTTATCATTGAAATCATCAATCTGATAATCTGCTTCTTCATAGCTGCTGCATGCTGCAAGTACAAGTGAAAGAATAATTAATGCAAATAAAGCAATAGTCTTTTTCATCTTATCCTCCAAGATATCCAAGTGATTTCAGCCTTTCTTCATCTCCATCATAATCTGCAGGAACAGGAACACTTACATTAATATCACCAAAAACCTCAGTTGATCCATCTTTAAAATACCATGTTCCAGTAGAATACTCATATACTGCAAGGTCTGTTTTATTATCTCCATCATAATCAGCTGGAGCAGGAATAGTTTGCCCTTTGCCAAAACACTCATTAGTTGTCGAATCACCTATCCTAAAAAACCACATCCCTTCATCATTACATCGACCACCAAGAATACCATCAAATTCATTAAATCCTCCAAAATCAGTTACTCCGTCTCCATTATAATCTCCTTGAAGTGCCATTGCTCTTCCTAGATGGGCCTCCGTTCTATACTCTCCAACTGTTGAACCTTGTATAAACCAAGTTCTATCATAAATCTTCTCAGGTCTTTGTACATAACTTAAAGTATAATCACTAAAATGATCAATCTGAACAGTTATCAAATTATTTACTTCATCCACAGTTGTTGATAATGGAACCCATGCTCCCTTAGAATCATAATTACTTATTCTAAGCTGAGATTCATCGATATCATCAGGCAATAAAAACTCATCATATTTTATTGTTAATGTTATCGATTGAGAAAAACTTGCACCATGTGGTTGCATATCATAAAATATTCCACTAACCATGTTTCCATAAAAACTAGTTCTTTCATTTTTATCCATCAATCTTATAGAAATACTATCAATTGGTGTCCCATCTTCTCGCAATGCTGTTATTCCATTAGGAACATCTACTGTAAGAACCTTATTTGATGATACAATAGTTGCTAAACTCGACGTTACCCCGTTATTATTAGAAACTTGTCCTGATTCTATCAAAGGATAACTCAAATAAAACCTATCTAACTTAGCTGTACTATCAGCTTGTTTTATTATCAAAGGATATAATACATTAACAATCAAAGTTTTATTATCATTCGAAAGATCAATCTCTGTCTCGATATTACCTTCAATTATATTAAATCCAATAAAAGAATCAAAATTATTTGTACAATTTTTAGTTCTAGAGTTTATGTAATTCTCTAAACTCCAAAAATCAGAATAACCAACCTCCTCAAACCCCCTCTCTAAAGTCACAGTTATGCAATTGGATGCAAAGGACTCAATAGGTGTTGTATCTAAAACTCTAGTATTAATTTCTTGATTTGGTTTTAGTGAGAATAAAAACATAGAAGCGAGTAATATAATAATACCTAGCATTACAAATATTACAACTTGCCCTCTTTTTGACATACTAAGTAGATTATTCGATTATATATTAATAAACTTTTCTGTTAAAATAGTAAGAATTCAGTTGAGAATTATTTATTCTTTACTTTATCGGTAAACTGTTTAAAGCTCTCAACAACATCGATCATGTATTTTCCTTCATCCAATTTGAAGATCAATGGTTCTCCTTTGAACAAACTTACAAGATCAAGTTCATACTGCCCAGGCTTTTTGATTTTAATAGATTCTAAATCCAAAACAACAGGTTCATCCTTATCACGATTTGTTCCAACAATCTCAAAGACATCTTTCTCCATTTGTTCTTTGTCTTTGGTGCTTAATTTTATACTCTCTTGAACCTTTTTAGCTTGTTCTAATTTCTCTTTTTTAACATAAAAAAATAGCTTGCCCCCGCATTTACATCCTTTTAATATCTCTACAGCTCCATCGTCATAGAATGTACTGCATCTTACGCACTGGTGTGGCATCTTATAATAACCCTATTTCTTCTTCTTTTTAGTACTTTTTTTAGATTCTTTTGTAAACAATTCTATCTTATCAGGATCTTTCTTTATTTCCTTAACTACAGTAGCAGGACCGATTATAGTAAAGCCTTGCCGATCTCCTAATAATATATTTGCTATTGATGATTTTGCTTGTTTAAGTAAAGAAACATTCTTTTTCTTAGGATCAATCGCAGCTATTTCAATTCCCTTAAACTTTGAATCAATCTCTTCCATTGTTATCGCAATAAGATCTGCTTCTTCTTCTTTTCTAAGCCTTCCTTCAAGTAAGACTATCTTATTCTCTTTAACTATATCAAGAATCTTCTTAACCCTTCTAGCTGAACCAAGATCCTCGATTTCGCTATATGGTATAAATTGTAACGTTAACATTGTATCCCTCTTTTTTTATGCTGTTATCTCAAACAGCTTTTCATAAAATAAATCAACATTCTTGCCATACTTTCCAGATATTCCTATAACTTCGTATTGTGGGAACGCTGCCTGTACTTTCTTAAGTTTTGCTTTCTTAAGATCAATCTTATTCCCTATTATTAATACTGGAATACCTCTGGCTTCTAAATTTCCTATGATTGTGATATTAACCTGACTATATGGGTCTTTAGTAGAATCCAAAACAACAATAACAACATCCATCTCATCTAACCATTTAATAGAATCAATAACTCCTTTTGTTGCTTCTTTTGCTCTTGCCTTAGCTTCTTTCTCTTTCATACCAATCTTCATAAAATCTTCATAATCTA
>CAYUUQ010000032.1:0-11564 GCA_964447875.1 uncultured Methanosarcinales archaeon
AAAATGGAGTCCTGGTCTAGTATATTATAAGAGAAAGCCAGTTATAGAAATTACAGATAGTAAAATAAAAGATGCTCAAAAATGTGCAGACATCTGCCCAATGAAAGTTTATGAAGTTAAAGACGGAAAATTAGCTATATCTAAAGATAAAGCTATTGATTGTCATTTATGTAATGCATGCGTAGATATTTGCCCTGAAGGAATAAAGGTAGAAGGAAGTGATGATTATATATTCTACATAGAATCATGGGGACAATTAAGCTGCAAAGATATCATGTTAAAAGCTATGGATATTTTCAACGAGAAACTAGATGAGTTCGTTGAAAAGGCAAAATCACTCGATTAAGTTTCCCGTCATTGGAAGCCATAAATTGACTTCGTCAATTTAACTTTACTGCGGGAGTGCCGGAGTGGTCAAACGGGTACGGTTGAGGTTAAAAGCGAGATGCTTCGCATCAAAAGCCGTATGACTTAGTGTCTGCGCGAGTTCAAACCTCGTCTCCCGCATTAATAATCAAAAGTTGTAAAATATTGAAAATGAAAAGAACTGGACCAACAAACATTGTATTGAAAAAGCTTATCAATGAGCTGAAAAAGGCTTCATTAGATCATAATGTAAATATATGGAAAAGGGTAGCAATTGACCTTGAAAAGCCAAGTAGAGCTAGAAGGATAGTTAACCTATCAAAGATAAGCAAAAACACAAAAGAAAATGAAACAATTGTTGTTCCTGGAAAAGTCTTAGGATCAGGAGACTTGGATCATAAAGTTACAATCTCAGCATATCAGTTTTCAGATAGTGCTATAGAAAAGATAAATAGAATTGGTGCTAAAGCAGTTCCTTTAAATGAACTGATTAAAGATAGCCCAAAAGGAAAGAAAATAAAAGTACTTGGTTAAAAAAATGATAATAGACGCTACAGACTTAATAATCGGAAGAATTGGAACCTTTGTTGCTAAGAAAGCACTACAAGGAGAAAAATTTGATATTGTAAACTGTGAAAAAGCAGTTGTTACAGGTAAAAAGAGTTCAGTCTTAGCAAAGTATAAACAATTAAAAGATAGAGGAACCTATAAGGGCCCTTTTTTACCAAAACAACCTAATCTATTTGTAAGAAGAGTTATAAGAGGTATGATACCTTACAGAAGAGAAAGAGGTAGAGAAGCTTTCAAAGGAATCAAGTGTTATACTGGTGTTCCTGAAGAACTTAAAGATAAAAAAATGGAAACAATCAAAGAAGCGAGTGTTTCTAAATTACCAACATTAAACTATGTTAGTGTTAGAGAAATATGTAAATCAGTAGGTGCAAAAATTGAGTAAGATAATACATACATCAGGAAAAAGAAAAGGTGCTATTGCTAGAGCTACCTTAAAGAAAGGAACAGGACTTGTTAGAGTGAATAACATGGCAATAGATGTTTATCAGCCAAAGATATACAGGCTAAAGTTAAGAGAACCTATATTACTAGCAGGAGATCTTGTTAATGATGTTAATATTACAGTTAGAGTAAATGGTGGAGGAATAGCTTCTCAAGCAGATGCTGCAAGACTAGCTATGGGAAAAGCCATTGTTGAATATTCAAAAAGTTCAAAATTAAAAGAGAAATTTTTAAAATATGATAGAACATTATTAGTTGCTGATGTTCGTAGAAAAGAGACACATAAGCCGAATAGACATGGTAAGGCTAGAGCGAAAGTAGCTAAGTCATACAGGTGATTAAAAAATGATAATACCAATAAGATGTTTTTCATGCGGAAAACCTGTTGCTCATCTTTGGGAAGAGTTCAAAGAAAGAGTTGCAAAGGGTGAAGACAGAAAGAAGGTTATGGATGACCTTGGCCTAGAAAGGTATTGTTGTAGGGCTTTATTTATGGGTCATGTTGATCTTATTGATAGATCAGCTGCTTTTAAGAAGTTTTAAATTTTTAATTAATTCTTATTTTTCTTTATTGTATATTTTTTATTTATTAACCATAAATGTTTTAAATTAGTTCTTATTTCTTGAGGATATGACTGACTTTAATGTAATTGCTAAAAAATGGCAGAAGAAATGGGAAGAATCCAAAGTATTTCAAGTTAAAAAGGACTCAAAGAAGAAGAAATTCTATTGTCTAGAAATGTTTCCATATCCATCGGGATATTTACATATGGGCCATGTTAGAAATTATTCTATTGGAGATTGTTTTGCCAGATATAAGAGAATGATTGGTTTTAATGTATTATACCCTATGGGATATGATAGCTTTGGATTACCTGCAGAGAATGCAGCTATTAAGAAAAAAGTTGACCCTTCAGAATGGACTGATAAAAATATTGAAGGTATAAAGAACCAGCAAAAGATGATGGGGCTAAGTTATGATTGGTCAAGGCAGTTAGCTACTTGTAAACCTGATTATTACAAATGGAATCAATGGATTTTTACTAAGTTTTTTGAGAAAGGTCTTGCTTATAAGAAGAAATCTTTTGTCAATTGGTGTCCTGATTGTAATACAGTTCTTGCTAATGAGCAAGTACATGAGGGTAAATGTTGGCGATGTGATTCTGTTGTTGACCAAAAAGATCTTGAACAATGGTTCTTTAAGATAACTGATTATGCGGAAGAATTGATTGATGATATTGAGAAACTAAAAGAATGGCCTGATAGAGTTAAGACTATGCAGAAGAATTGGATAGGTAAAAGTCATGGTGTAACTTTAAAATTTGATGTAGTTGATGAGGATGGAAAGAAGATTGATGAGATTAAAACTTTTACTACAAGAGTTGATACTGTTTATGGTATAACTTACTTAGTTTTGGCAGCAGAACATCCTAAATGTTTAGAGTGGACTAAAGGAACAGATAAAGAAGACGAAGTTAAGAAGTTCGTATCTGATGTTAAAAAGAAGAGTGTTATTGAGAGAACTGCAGAAGGAAAAGAAAAGAATGGTGTTTTTCTTGGAAAATATTTTATTAATCCTTTTACTGGAGAAACATGTCCATTGTGGACAGCTGATTATGCATTGTATGAGTATGGTACTGGGGCAGTAATGGCAGTTCCAACTCATGATCAGAGAGATTTTGAATTTGCAAGAAAATATGATCTTCCACTTAAGATTGTTATTAATTCTCCGCAATATGATCTGGATTCTGCTAAGATGAGTAGAGCCTATGTTGATTCAGGTGTTATGATTAATTCAGGAGATTTTGATGGTATAAATAATTCAGATGCAAAAGAAGAAATTGCTAAACTTGCTGAAAAAAAAGGATGGGGTAAGAAAGTTGTTAATTATAAGCTTAAAGACTGGTTAATTTCGCGTCAGAGATACTGGGGAACTCCAATACCTATAGTTTATTGTGATAAATGCGGTGCTGTTTCTGTTCCAGATAATGATTTACCAGTATTGTTGCCAAAAGATGTTGAATTTACTGGGACAGGAAACCCATTAGAGACATCTGAGGAGTTTAAGAAATGTAAATGTCCTAAATGTGGGGGAGACGCAAGGCGTGAAACTGACACTATGGATACTTTTGTGGATTCATCATGGTATTTCTTAAGATTTTGTAGTAATCCTGAAGATAAAGTATTTGATAAAGAAGATGTAAATTATTTTATGCCTGTTGATCAGTATATAGGTGGGATAGAACATGCATGTATGCATTTGATATATGCTAGATTCTTTACTAAAGCTTTAAGAGATTTAGGATTATTGAAATTTGACGAACCTTTCACCAGATTATTAACTCAGGGAATGGTCATTAAGGATGGTGCAAAGATGTCTAAGTCATTAGGTAATGTAGTTGACCCTAAAGGAATAATAGATAAGTTTGGACCTGATACTGCAAGAGTATTTATGTTATTTACTGCCCTACCTGAAAAAGAATTAGAGTGGAATGATGACGGGGTTGGAGGAAGTTTTAGATTCTTAAATAGAATTTATGCTTTAATTGAAGAAATGCCTAATTTTAACTCTTCAATTGATAATAGAGATAAACAGATGTTATCTAAGTTAAATAAAACTGTTAAAAAGGTAACTGAGTTTATTGAAGAAATAAAATTAAGTTTAGCTATCGGTTCAGTAATGGAATTAGTTAATGATATTTACAAGTACAAAGAAAAAGAAGTTAATAAAGAAGTTTATATGGAATGTACTGAGAAGATTGCTTTGATGATAGCTCCATTTGCTCCGCATGTAGCTGAAGAGATGTGGGAGAAACTTGGGAAAAAAGATATGATATCTATATCTTCTTGGCCTACTTTTGATGAGAATAAGATTGATGATGAAGCAGAAGCTGCTGAAGATACTGTTAATAAAACTGTTAATGATATTAGAAGAGTACTCGAGTTAATTAAAGTTGATAAGCCAAAATCTATTAAGTTGATAGTTAGTGGTTCTTGGAAATATAAATTATTTGAGCTTCTTAAAGCTGAATTAGAGAAAACAAGAGATGTTAAGGCTCTAATACAGATATGTATGGCTGAGGAAGAATTAAAAAAGCATGGAAAGGATATTGTTAAGATCATTCCAGCAGTAGTTAAAGATCCTGCTAAAATTCCTGATGTTATGTTAAGTGTTGAACAGGAATTTGATAATTTAAGCAGATATGCATCTGATATTGGCGAGAAATTTGGTTGTCCTGTTGTTGTAGAGAAGGCTGATGAGAGTAAAGAAGCTAAAGCAAGAAATGCTAGTCCTTCAAAACCAGCTATTGTTGTTTCTTAAAATCTCCAGAATAGATGATCTTTTATCTTTTTTACAAATTTTTTGAATAGTCCTTTTTTTATTCCGTAAATTATTCCTGTTGTTAGTGATGATATTAGTATTATTAAGAATAAAGCTGTAAATATGCCTTTAAGTGTTTTTTTGTAGCATTTGTTTTTTAGGCATTTATCGTTTAGGCATTCATAATTCTCAATACATTGACTTAGGGGTTCTTTTCTTTTTATCCATGACTCTCCTGAACAGTATTCGGCGTCTGTTGTTGAACCTTGTAAATGACAAGTATTATCTTTTATGCAACCAAGTTGTTTGGTATATTTACATTTTTCATCAATACATAAATCTGTTGAACAAGGATTATCATCTTTACATTCTTCATTTGAAGAACATTCTTTTTTTCTTATACATAGGTTCTCTTCACATGAATAACCAGTATTACAACCACAATCATAACAACAATTGTCTTTTGTTTCGTGTTCTTCACATGTTCCATCAAAATTACAAGCATCTAATTCCCAAGTAGTTTCAAGTTCTACTTCTAAAGGAAAGTCACCAGAACCATAGAAAAAATAGTCTACTTCATCTTGTTCTCCTTTTAGGATCTTCCAAACAACCAACTGAGAACCATCAACTATCTTATCTGATTCGCCTTCCCCTAATGTTTCTAGTTCTTCGTTATTTATCTTAAACTTAGCAGAACTTCCAGAAACTAAAACAAGTTCTACTACATATATACCATTATCTGTCTTGTATGCTTCTGCTTTTCCTTCTTTTAATGAGTCTCTAACAAATACGCTGTGTGATGCAGAAACTAAACTAGATAGAAGAATAAACAATAGTATCAAAACACCTCTTTTCATAGTTGATTGAATATGATATAATGGTATATAAATGTTTTTGAAAAAAAAGAGGTGTGCCCCAAATATAGCAATATTTAAATAATTACCTCAGTTTTTGAATCTTAATATGTGTGGGATAGTAGGTTATATCGGAGATAAGAAGGCTGTTCCTATACTGTTAAGTGGATTAAAAAAGCTAGAATATAGAGGATATGACTCAGCAGGGATAGCTACTCTTAGTTCTAAAGGCATTGAGATAAAGAAAGATGTTGGAAAGATTGATGAAGTTGATAAAAAAGTTAAGTTTAATGATATGGAAGGCAATATTGGGTTAGCACATACAAGATGGGCTACACATGGTGGTGTAACAAAGGAAAATGCTCATCCACATTCTGATTGTGATAAGAATATAGTAATCATCCATAATGGAATAATTGAGAATTATAATGAGTTAAGAGAAGAACTAGAAGGAAAAGGATATAAATTTTGTTCTGAAACTGACACTGAAGTTATAGCTCATTTGATAAGTAAAAACTATAAAGGAGACCTTAAAGAAGCTGTTACCTCTGCTTTAAAGAAAGTTGAAGGTGCGTATGGTTTAGGAGTTATAGCTAAAGATAACCCAGATATAATGGTTGCTGCAAGAAAAGATAGCCCATTAATAATTGGTGTTGGGAAAGGAGAGAATTTTATAGCTTCTGATGTTCCTGCAATACTTGATTATACAAAAGAAGTTATATATCTTGATGATGAAGAAGTTGCTGTCTTAAGTAAGGATAAAGTTAATGTTTTTGATATAAGTGGAAAGGAAAAAAATAAAGAAGTGAGCAAAATAGAATGGGATTCTGAACAAGCTGAGAAACAAGGTTATGATAATTTTATGCTAAAAGAGATATTTGAACAACCTAAAGCTGTTAGCGATACTATTAAAGGAAGGGTGACTGAGTCTGATATAAATATAGAGGAAGAACTTGGATTAAAGTCTGAAGATATAAAGAAGATAAAAAGAATAATAATTGTTGCTTGCGGTACATCATGGCATTCTGCCCTTGTTGGAGAGTTCATGTTAGAAGAATTGGCTGAGATACCTGTTGAAGTAGAATATGCTTCTGAATTTAGGTATAGAGACCCGATAGTTGATGATGGTACAATTGTTATTGCAATATCACAAAGTGGGGAAACTGCAGATACTTTAGCTGCTATGAGAGAAGCTAAAAAGAAAGGTGCTAAGATAATATCCATAGTTAATGTCAAAGGTAGTTCAATAGACAGAGAATCTGATGCTAGGCTGTATACAAGAGCAGGACCAGAAATTGGTGTTGCATCAACTAAAGCATTTACTTCTCAATTAGTTGTATTGTATTTGATTACTGTTTATTTTGGAAAAATAAAAGGATTATTACCTCCTGAACAGGTTTTAAACAGAGTAAGCGGTCTTCGTAAGATACCTTTGCAGATGCAAGCTATACTTGCTGAAAAAGATTATATCAAATTACATGCTGATAAGTTCTATGACAAAAAGAATGCATTATATCTAGGGAGAGGCATAAACTTTCCTATTGCTTTAGAGGGAGCTTTAAAGTTAAAGGAGATATCATATATACATGCAGAAGGTTATCCTGCTGCTGAGATGAAACATGGACCTATTGCATTAATAGATAAAGAAATGCCGGTTATAGTTATAGCTACTAAAGATGATAGAACATATAAGAAAGTTATCAGTAATATTGAGGAAGTTAAGTCCAGAGGAGGAAATGTGATAGCTATAGAGACAAAAGGAGATAAAGAATTAGGAAAAATTGTAGATCATAATCTTTATGTTCCTGAGAATTCTTATATATTAACTCCATTACTCGCAGTCATACCATTACAATTATTAGCTTATTATATTGCTGTTAAACGTAATTGTGACGTTGATCAACCTAGGAACCTAGCTAAGTCGTGTACAGTCGAATAAACCACTAATCCTTATTATTTGTGTAACCATAGAAAAATTTAAATATTTGTGTTGTTTCCCAGAACTAGTTAATTTATGAAAACAACAATATTCAAATCAAATGTTACAAAAGGTAATAGTAAAGGTGTAGGTTTTATTCGTTTTCCGGCAAATATCAAAGAAGATTTTTCTTTTGGTGATCAATATAAAGTAACAATTAACTCACAGATAATATTTTATGCTAAAGTAAGATACAATAAGGGTAAAGGCATTTTTATTCCGTTAGAAATAACTATCAAAAATAAGTTATATAAAAAGATAGTTAATATAAAACTAGAGAAAATTAATGGATTTTATGCTAAAATAGGATCAGAGGGTAGGGTATATATACCTAATTCATATGAGCTAAAAGATAGAGATATAATATCGATAAATGTAATAATTGATGAAAAAACATTTGTAAAATATCCTAGGATATATTTAAAAGAAAGAAGAAATACAAAAGAAATTATTTTTTACTTAGATTCTAGTTTTAGAAATAAGAGTTCAATAATAAAAATTAATGGTGTTCTAAAAAAGAACGAAATAATAAAATCGCATGAATTTTTTGAAGAATTGTTAAAAAAAATTGAATTTGCAGAAATAAAAAAAGGAATAATATTATATTATGGTAATAGGGTTCCAATTATTATCAATAACTTGATTGATATAGGAAATTTGGCTTATTACTTAGGTTGTTATTTTGCAGATGGAACTAAAAGAGGTAATGATTGGGGAATTTGTGCTTCTACTTTTGAACAATCTAATTATTACATAAAAAAACATAATGAGATTATTCAAGATCCAAACACAATTCATTCCCTAACTATCACTACAACCCGTTCAGAAGAAACTGAAAAATTAAAAGAAAAGTTGATTAAAATTTGGTTTAGAGAAACTGGTTTAAAGATAGAAAAGAGTAAAATAAGAGTAATTAAAACTCAAACAGAATTTGCACCAAATAGATGCCCTTATGGTTCTTTACCGATAAAAGAACACAGGCAACTTACTCAAATTTATTACAATAGACTACTTGAATACTTATTTGAGATAATAAAAGAAGGAAATAAAGATCTTGCAACAGATTTTATCTGTGGTACTATGGAAGGAGATGGTTGTCTTAATTCAAAAACACACGCACATATAATTGTAACTACAAATAATCTAGAAATAAATATTTTAAAAGAAATTTGTGATGAAAGTCACCTAAAATCATCTATTAGGCGCTGGAAAGGAAAGGAAAACAGAGTTGATTTACTTGTTGGTTCACTTGAGATAATCAAAAACATACCAATCTTAAAAGATAAACTATTCAAATATTATCCAAAAAGAAGAAAAATATTGAAAGAAAGATTAGCTCAAACAGGTTGTGCTAAGTTTTTATTAGGTAAAACTGAAAAGACTTCAAATTGGTTGATTGGACAATTGAAAAATTATGATATTTTAGATGGAGAAGGAAAATTAACTAAAAAAGGTAATAAAATACAAAAAGATTTAAAGAAATTCTTATTATCTAGTGATTAAGATGGAATTTAGAAAAGCTACTATTGCAGATGCAACTGGAGTTGCAGAAGTTTTGAAAGAGTGTTATAATATTAAAAGTGTTGATGAAGGCAAGAAAGTATTTGAAGATGAGAGAGTCAAAGGACACAATTATATTGTGGCGGTTGTTGATGGCAAGATAATTGGATTAACAACTTGGTTAACACATGGACTCTTTAAACATGGCTTAGCTGAACTGGACAGAATTGCATTATTACCAAATTATAGAGGAAAAGGTATTTCTAAACAATTATTTGATGCTTTAGTTGAAGAAGCTAAGGGGAAATATGTTAAGAATGGTGGAAAGCTTCGTAAGTTATATTTGTTAACTCATGCAGATAATTCAAGAGCACAAGCATTTTATTCAAAGATGGGATTTAAGCATGAAACTACACTTAAGAAACATTATTATGACGATAAGGATGAGTTTTTGTTTAGTGTGTTCTTTTAGATATTTCTAAAGAAAGTTAAAAATCCTGTATGAACATTTTGTGTTGTTATTGGACGTACTTTTCTACCATCAATTTCCCATTCACGCTTTATTATTTCCATAGTTATTATGTGAGAAAAGTCTTCTTTAGCAATATTCACAAAATCTTGTACTTGAGGGATAGTTGGTGAGTATGAAACTAAGTAACCACCAACTTTTAATGCTTTTTTTGCAGTAGGAAGAGCTTCCCATGGATCTGGAAGATCAAATACTATAAGATTTAAGTTTTTTTCAGATATTTTTTCTCTTATGTCGCCTTTTTTTATCTTAAGATTCTTTAGGTTTAATCTTTTTTTGTTTTCTTTAACTATCTCGATATGATCATCTCTTATGTCATAAGTTGTAACTTCTTTACAGATATGAGCTAAAAAACATGCTAAACCACCTGAACCTGACCCAGCATCAAGAACTTTGGAGTTTTTATTTATACCTGTGTAAGCAATAATTGTTCCAACATCTTTTAATGATATAATTTGCGCTCCACGCTTCATTTTTTTATAGATATCCATAAAATCTGCTGTTAAAATTGTAAATTCCTTATCTTGTTTTGTTTTTATTTTAGAACCATCTTTCTTTTTTAGTTGTGATTTTGTTATCACACCTTCTTTACAATGAAAGTCTTTAGAAATGTCTGTTAATAAGTATTTTCTTGGTTTTTCTACAGTCCTTGATTTATTATTAATCAATTCCTTTACTGCTTTTTTTATAAGAATTTTAGACATTTTTGTTTTGAAAAAGTATAAAATGGGTGTGAATGATCCCCACCGACTGAAAAGTCAGTCGACACCTTCGTGGGTTTCACTTAATTCAGCAAAGCTGAATTACAAATCTACTAAAGCAGATTTGCGTTCAAGCCCACGAACTGCCCTTTTTGTGTATAAAATGGGTGTGACAGGATTCGAACCCGCGACTTGCAGCTTAGAAGGCTGCCACTCTCTTTAGTCTTAGAAAAGCTTTGCTTTTTAAGATATCCAAGCTGAGTTACACACCCATTTAATATATGTAATCCAGCATCTATTTTTAAAGGCTTCGATTTATATAGAATTATCTTTTAGGTAAGTTAGGATTTGTAGGTAATTGTATATTTTCTCCATCTGGTGTGTGTTGGGTACATGTCTTTTTTCTTTCCCAGTAAACCCAACATTCACTACCAAACTGTTTCCAAAGTGTACATCCATCACAACATTCTGGTGCTTCTGACATAGTAAGAGTAAAATAAAAGAAATATAAAAAGTTTTCCAAAAGTATGCTTTAAGGCAGAAATTTCTTTGGATCTTTAATCTTTTGAGGAAGATATTTCTCAATAACATAATTAAGTCCCCACTTTGCTAATGCTTGCTGTTCTGCCCTTGACTTCATTTGATACATCTGTTTTAGTGCTTTTTGCCATTCTTTATGGTGCTGTATAAATGGATCATTTTTTAATAAATCTTTGATCTTCTTAAGATCTACATCTTTTAGAGGGTGTGTTGGTAATTTATAATCAATAATATCTTGAGGAGTTACACCTAAAAATTTTGCGTTTGGAACACAAAAATATTCATTTATATGTGCAGCAT
The DNA here is from genome assembly GCA_964447875.1 of uncultured Methanosarcinales archaeon. GTDB lineage: Archaea > Nanobdellota > Nanobdellia > Woesearchaeales > DATDXC01 > CAYUUQ01. Next base: position 11,105 of record CAYUUQ010000032.1, read on the forward strand.
TTCCTGATCCGACTTTAAGTGTCCTATAAATTGAACCATACCCATATGGGTCTCCATCTGAGAAAACATAAACTGGTAATTTTTTAACATCAGATAATCTTCTAATAAATCTTCTACATGCACGTGTCGGGACTCCTCCCATTGAAACTAAGATACAATTATCTTTTTTCCAATATTTATGTTTAACAAGTCTTTGAAACATACCTGCTGTTTCGATTGCTAAAATAAATTTGGCTTTTGTTTCGAATTTTAAATGTTCAACTGAACTAGGGATAGAATATGCTCCTGAACCAAACTTAGTACAGTCAATTTTTAGTTCTTTTCCTGTTTCTTGGTCTTTATCTATAACAATCAATTGTCCAGCTATTTCTCCGCCTTTTTCTTCTGGAATAAAACCTATCTGTTCACGATTTACCATTAACATTGATTCAACATCATCCATAACTCCATCTGATTCTGG
>CAYUUQ010000033.1:0-5009 GCA_964447875.1 uncultured Methanosarcinales archaeon
AAATGGTACTATTAATGATACAAAAACAGATATAGAGGAAGGGTTCACCCAACAATTTGATTTAAATGGCCTTGAAGACGGTGATTACTCATGGAGCATTAATTGTACAGATACAGCATTGATCTCAAATACAGGTAATAGCTCTACTAGGTTATTAATTGTCGGTGTTGATGAAACTCCACCAATTATTAATCTAATCTCCCCTATTCATGGCAGTGTTGATTCTGATGGATATCTCTTGTTTGAGTATAATGTTAGCGATTATGGTAGTGGGATACAAAACTGTTCTTTCATAGTAAATAATAAAGTTAATCAGACTAATGATTCAATACAAGAAGATACAACACTAAGTTTTGCCCTTAATGATATTGGTAGCGGTACATATAATTGGAGTATTAATTGTACCGATAATGCAACTACTCCTAATACTGGAAATAGTTCGACAAGAGATGTTACAGTTACAGTAGATTTATCTCCACCAATAATCACCTTAATAGATCCTGAAAATAATACTTTAGATACTAATGGAAATATTATATTCTACTATAGTGTGAATGATGCTTCAAATGGTGTAGAAAATTGTACTATCTATCTTGAGGATACACCACTTGATACTGAAATTAATATACAAGAAGATTTTACCCATAACTTTTCTATTACTGGTTTAGGTGATGGAACATATAATTGGAACATCAATTGTACTGATGATTCCGATAATTCTAATTTAGGTAGTTCTGAAAAAAGGAAACTTATTGTGGAAATTGATACCATCGATCCAATAGTAAGTTTAGTTAATCCACCTAATGGTACAATAGAAACAGATGGCTTGAGAATTTTCTATTATAATGTAACAGATGGAATATCTAACATAAGCTCTTGTTCATTATTATTTGACGGAGTAGTTCAAGAAACAGTTTATTCAGTCCAAGAAGGAATAACACAAAATATCACCTTAGCTAGCTTTACAAGTGGTAATGTTAATTGGAGTGTTAGTTGTATTGATTCTTCAGATTACTCAAATGAAGCAGAATCAGAAAAGAGAAATTTAACAATAATCTTAGATGGATCTCCTCCAGTTATTAGTTTGATATCACCTGATAATTACACACAAAATACAGATAATCACGTTACTTTCTATTATAACGTAACTGATGATAATGAAATTGCTAATTGTAGCTTAATAATTAATGATACTATAAATCAAACAAATTCCAGTATTCAAATAGATACACAACTAAGCTTTACAGTAAATAATTTTAATGATGCTACTATCGACTGGAGCATAAACTGTACTGATGCATCAGAGAGCAATTTTATTGGTAAATCCGAGAAAAGAACATTAATTGTAGGACCTGACGTTGTAAATCCTGTTATAACTCTTTTAAATCCTCCAAACGATATAGAGGATACAGACGGAGATGTTGTTTTTGAATATAATGTTACTGATTTTGCATCAGGTATAGCTAATTGTTCCTTGATATTTGATGATACAATAAATCAAACAAACTTATCAATCAGCGAAGGAGTTTTACAAACATTTAGGTTACAATCTATTCCAAATGGAAACTATACTTGGAGCATTAACTGTACAGATAACTTTACAAGCAGTAATACAGGAGCTTCTGAAATAAGAAACTTAACTATAGGTACAGATAAAACATCCCCAGAAATAACTCTTATTTCTCCTGAGAATAATTCAATAGTTAATAATCTTAATGCTATATTTGAGTTTTCTGTTTTTGATTATGCTTCGTCAATATCTAATTGTTCTTTAATTATAGATGATGTGATAAATCAAACAAACCAGTCTATCCAAGAAAGCGTATCCCAATTCTTTTATGTATATGGAATTGTTGATGGAGATTATAGTTGGAGCATTAACTGTACTGATAATTCAACAGAGCCTAATATTGGCTCTTCTGATAATTTTAACTTCACTGTTTTTGTGCCTCAACCTATTTATGTCAATGTAACAACAAATTCTACACGGTATGAGCAAGGGAGAGAGTCTATGATCTCAATTAATACAACAGATACTTCTGATTCTCCTTTAGAGACTAGTTTGATAGTTGATATCATCAAAGGAAACGCAACAGTACCTTGGTGGAATACATCGTTTAAATATAGAGTCAAATTGGAAGTTAATAGTACTAATGTTAGTAGATATAACAAACTAATCGAGCATACTATTAATTTTACAGAAGTTTTAGGTAATGATATATCAGCAGAGAATCTTACCTTAGATAATAATTCTATAAGGGTCGTTGAGTTTGTAAATAACAATTCTATTGAAATAGCTTCGCAGTTAGATACATCATCTAATTTTCACAGTATTACTAATGCAGTTGGTGATGTTTTGTGGATTATGAATTCTACTACTGAACAGAACATAATAAGAGTTTATTATATTTATTTTGATGTTCTTGAAAATGGAAACAAAGCCGAGCCTGGTTATTCTAAACCCTCTTTCTCATTTGGTGGTTCTTCCAAGGCAGTTTCTTATGATGGATCTTCTATCAGTGCTGATTTTGTCAATATATCTAAAGGAAATGAAAAATTATCTTTCCAGTTTGGAGATGGAGATCCAATCACAAACCAATTAAATGTTGACTATCCTGGTGCAGGATCTATATCTAACATTTATATCGGAAACCAGAAATTAACTAATGACAATTCTAGTATAGTGCCAATTAGCGTCAAATCAGAAGACTACATTACAACGAGTAGTACTTCAAATGTTGAATCAGGATTTGTAACAACCAAAGTAAAGATTGATGGAACAATAAATTCAATTACTGGGTCAGATGCAGATATCAATTATTCTGTCTGGTTTGTTGATGATGAGATATATGTAAGGGCAGAACTTTATGCAGATTTTGCATCACAAGAAACTGACCCCACAAACTTATTCAGCAATATCTGGTTTGCTTATTTGTTTGATGAAGGTAGTTCTTCATGGAATGATTATATTAATGTACTAAGGTCAGAGACATATAACGATACTCATAGTTATTATACTGTTTCAGCTAATCTAAGCGAGCTTGATGCATTCCACGAAAGCAATTGGTATTCAGAGCTTGATACTGGTCTTGGTTCAATTAATCTTTATGTTGAAAACTTTACTTTAAACAGTGTTGAAAACACAATTGGTATTGTATCTTTTGATGATCAGAAATTACCTTCAGGTGAACAGTCAGATGGGGCAGGATTCAACCTTAATTCAGATGAGGATATTGATGCAAGTGATGAGTATAGGTTGACAGTATGGATGATATTCTCAGGAAATAAAAGCCATTTAAGAGCATTGGATTTAAAGAGAGATGTAGAAAGCCCAATTACTATCACTCAAGGACTGGGTGAAGAGCTAGCATCCAGGACGAGTGCTTCAACTACCAATGGAATATACTCATTTAATTATAGTACATCTGGACATACCATCGGGTATTATTCTGCACTAGCAGAAGCTTCTAAAACATATTATCTTGATAGTTTTAACTATATATTTTTTGAAATAACACCTGATGTTACTGATCCTATAGTGAATTTGATAAACCCATCTGGTTGGATAAATACTGGAGATGTTGATTTTATCTTTAATGTAACTGATCTAAATCCTACAATAAGCAACTGTATTATTATACTAGATGGAAAATCTAATACAACTAGCTATTCTATAACAAACGATGCACAAAATACAATCACAATATATAATCTCTCAGATGGTGAGTATAATTGGACAGTAAACTGTACAGATGCTGCAGGAAACGAGGCAAATACCACAAATAAAACAATATATATCGATACAGAAAAACCATCTATAAATCTAAATTTTCCATCTGATAATGAAGTAGTTAATTATTCTACAATTGAATTTAATTTTACCGTAGAAGATAATATGGATGATAATCTAAGTTGTGAACTCTATGTTGATGGCAGTTTGGAAGAAACAGTCAATGCAACCAATGGTACCCCAATAATTATTACAGTAACAGATTTTAGCCAGGATTATCATACTTGGTATGTTAGCTGTACTGATGAGGCATCTAACACTAACACATCTGCTGAGTGGACTTTTGGTGTTGATCTAGGACCACCTTCTATAACATTGAATAGTCCAGCAAATTACTCTTGGGACAATGATGGAAATATAACATTTTTATACACACCATCAGACATAAGTGATATACAAAGCTGCACTTTGATCTTTAATGGCGAGTCAAATCAAACAAATACTTCTGTAACCACAAACCAACAAAATAACTTTACAATACAGAATTTAGGTGAAGGTATCTATAATTGGAGCATTAATTGTACAGATGATAATGGAGATGATGGCTATTCTACAACTCACTTCTTTTATGTAGATAAGACAAAACCTTCAATTAATCTATCAGCTCCTGATATTGGAAGTACATATAAAACTTCTACAGTTTTCTTTAATTTTACAGTAGAAGATAATATGGATCTAAATCTGACTTGTAACTTAACCATTGGAGGAATAGTAAAAAGATCTAATTTTGAAGCTGAAAATGGTTCTTTTACAAATATAAATGCAACTGATATTAGCGATGGTTTCCATTATTGGAATGTAACTTGTTGGGATAATGCATCTAACATCAATACAAGCGCCACATGGAATCTAACTGTGGATACAGTGCCTATTATCATTTTAAATGATCCAATAGATGGAATTTGGAATAATACAAGAGATATAACATTCTATTATACTCCTAATGATGATATTGGTTTGGTTAACTGTAGTTTGATTATAGATGGAACAACAAATGTAACAAACAATAATATCTATAACAATAGCTTGAATAACTTCACTGTTTATAATTTTAATGAAGGAATACACAATTGGACTGTTAATTGTACAGACCTAACAGGAAATACAGGAACAGCTAACTTGAGAGTGGGATTTACAGAGAATGGTGTTAACGGTGCTGAAAATAAGAATTATTTTACACTGACAGCCTCGGGATCGACGTCAAGACTAGAGATTAGAT
>CAYUUQ010000033.1:5019-10394 GCA_964447875.1 uncultured Methanosarcinales archaeon
AGTACAAATACATTCTATATAGACCTGACTGCCCCTTTAATTGAATTAGAGTACCCTGGATCAGGATCAATACTAAATAGCAGCACAACTGAGCTTAACTTTACAGTAATTGATAACTTAGATCTTAATCTAACTTGTAGTGTGACATTAGATGGGATCATTAACCAGACTAATTTTGAAGCTGAAAACGGTTCTTTGATAAATAGGACAATTTCTGGACTAATTGATGGTATTCACTATTGGAACATTACTTGTGAAGATAATGCCTCTAACATCAATACAAGTTTGACAAGAAACTTTACTGTAGATACTCCTCCTTCGATTGTTTTAGGAAATCCAGTAAATGACAGCTGGAGTTCCACTGGTAATATAACTTTCTTTTATACTCCTTATGATGCGGTAGGTATTGCTAACTGTAGTTTGATTATAGATGGAATAACAAATGTAACTAACAATACAATCTATAACAATAGTATAAATAATTTCACTGTTTATAATCTTGAGGGAGGAACCCATACTTGGGCTGTTAACTGTACAGATCCATCTGGAAATGCAGGAACATCTTCTCTAAAAGTATTTAATGTTGATAAAACTAAGCCTTCAATTACTCTAAACTTCCCTGGTCCTGGGTCTATAGTAAACACAAGCACAATAAATTTTAATTTTACAGTAATAGATGATCTGTCTGATCAATTACAATGTAATATCACAATAGATAACATTGTGAATAATACATCACCAATAACTGCCGATAATAATGCCCCTAAGAATTATCCTATTTCTGGAATTGGAGATGGATTACATTATTGGAATATAACTTGTTGGGATAATGCAAACAACACAAATATTAGCTTAACAAGAAACTTTACTATAATATCACCACCATCAATTAATTTATTAGAACCTGTTCAAAATTATTGGGATAATGTAGGAAACATAAGTTTTGTTTATTATGTAAGCGACAATACTGGATTATCAAATTGTTCTTTGATAATCAACAACGAATTTAACCAGACTAATCAAACAAGAATAATAAACAACGAGAATAACACAATCAATCTTACTAATATGCCTGAAGGAACATATAACTGGAGTATTAATTGTAGTGACACTAACGGAAATATTGGAAATTCTTCATTATGGGTCTTTTATGTTGATAAGACCAAACCTACTATAGATTTAAGTGCCCCTCCAAATGAAAGTACTATTGAAGTGAGTTCTCTTGATTTTAATTTTACAGTAGAGGACAACATGGCTGTTAACTTAACTTGTAATCTAACAATTGATGGCAATGTGGATGATTTAAATTCAAATATAGTTGTTGCTAATGGATTATTAAAAACACATACCATTTATGATATTGAAGATGGAGACCATAATTGGAGTGTAACTTGTTGGGATAATGCATCTAACATCAATACTTCTGCAAATTGGACATTCACAAGTTTGGTTCCACCAATAATCACATTGAACTCTCCTGCAGATGGGATATGGAACAGTACCAATAACATTACTTTCTATTATAATGTTTCTGATGCATCAGGAGTTGAAAGTTGTTCATTATTTATTGACGGTAAGCTAAATATGACAAATGAATCTGCCATAGTGAATAATGCTGAGAATAATTTCACTGTTTACTATATTCCTTCTGGAATGCATAACTGGAGTATTAATTGTACTGATCTTACAAGTATAGAAGGCAACTCATCTACTAGGACATTTTATCTAGATACAACTAAGCCTTCAATTACTCTAAACTTCCCTGGTCCTGGGTCTATAGTAAACACAAGCACAATAAATTTTAATTTTACAGTAATAGATGATCTGTCTGATCAATTACAATGTAATATCACAATAGATAACATTGTAAATAACACATCACCAATAATTGTCGATAATAATACTCCTGAGATTCATATTATCTCAGGCATGAGGGATGGATTACATTATTGGAATGTAACTTGTTGGGATAATGCAAACAACACAAATATTAGTTTAACAAGAAATTTCACTATTCAGGCAGCCCCTTCAGTTTCTTTAGTAAGTCCAATTAATGGGCATTGGAACAATACTGGAGATACAAATTTTATCTATTATGTAACTGATAATAATGGTATAGCTAATTGTTCTTTAATAATCAACAACGAATTTAACCAGACTAATCAAACAAGAATAACAAATAATGATAACAACACAATTAGCCTTAATAATATGCCTGAAGGAACATATAACTGGAGTGTTAATTGTACTGATCTGGATGGAAATACTGCCAATTCTTTAGAAAGGATTCTTTATATTGATACAACACAACCCTCTATAACTATAAATTCTCCAAATGAAGGAAATATTTCAGAAACATCTTTTGTTGAATTTAATTTTACAGTAGAAGACAATATGGCTAGTACGCTACTCTGTGATCTAACTATAAATGGTTCAATAAATAATACTAGTCCAATAGTTGTTCAGAACAATATTCCTAAAACCTATAATGTGTCTGGTTTTACAGATGGTTTATTCTATTGGAACATTACTTGTGAAGATAATGCATCTAACATCAATACAAGTTTGACAAGAAACTTTACAATTGCAGAGTCTCCAACAATCCTTTTAGGTAATCCAGAAAATAATACTTGGTTAAATAACAACACAGTTTCTTTCTTTTTTACACCTTCTGATAATTCCGGACAGATTGAAAATTGTACTCTTATCTTAGATAATCAAGTAAATCAGTCAAATTTAACAATATTAGCAGGCCAGGAAAATAATATAACTATATATGACTTAGCAGATGGTAAATATAGTTGGACTATAAACTGTAGTGATCCTTCAGGTAATTCTAATGAAAATAAATCACAAAAGCTTCTCTATGTTGATACCACAGGACCAGCTATGACTCTTCATTTCCCAGACGGAATATTACCTTTAAATTATGATGATGTAACATTTAATTGGACAGCTGTAGATAATATAGCTACAAATATGACTTGTAATATAACATTAGATGGGATAATTAATGTCAGTAACATACCTATTATAAATGATTCTATTGCTAATGTTACTATCATTAATCTAACCTTAGGTTCTCATGAGTGGAATGTAACTTGTTGGGATACTCTTAATAATACAAATACAAGCGAGACTATAACATTTAATATAAATTCACCAGATCTAACCCTAAATGCTTCTGAGATTATGTTTAATAATACAAACCCAGAAGAAGGGCACAATATAACAATTAATGCAACTATCTATAACATCGGAGGAATAGCTGCAACTAATTTCGTAGTTAGGTTCTTTGATGGACAAATATCAGATGGAACCCAAATAGGGGATAATATAACTATACCATTTTTAGAAAATGCAAAAAATATTACTGTAAATGTAACCTGGATAGCAACTCTTGGACTCCACAATATATCTGTAGTAGTTGATGCTTTTGATAATGTAACAGAACTCAATGAGTCAAATAATATCGCATCAAATAATATAACAATCTCTTCTTGGCATACAGTCTATGGTCGTACCTCTGGTAGTTTATCTATACAAAGCCTAACTAACTTCACAGTATTTAGTTGGTTTGTCTCTAATGAAAGTTCTGGAAATGTATTCGCAGTTGACTATGATAGCAGTATTAGTTGGGATAATCTTACAGCAATTGGAGTTGATATAAACGGAGGTCTTCAGATGGATGATTATGATGAGATTGACAATGTACTTGGAGTAGAGAATTATACTGACTCTGTAAATCGTACCTTTACTCAAGGAGGACTTCCAAGAAATAAATCCTCTTTTGTTGTATTTAGTAAAACCATAACAAATGTTTCTATTGTTAATAGTACAAACACATCTAACTTTATAACCGGGCTCTTATGGGACAGCTCAGATAGCGGAAATGAATTTGACACTACTCAAGACCTGATTATTATAACAAAAATAAATTCAAATAAACAGGGAGCTTATGGAATTTATGATTTTGAAATGAGAGTTCCCTCTCAATTAAAGAAGTACATAACAGATGATCAATCTTCTGTTGCACTATATGTAGAGCTAAAATAAGATGAAAACAAGAAAAAGAAAAACTATGTTTATATTTTTGATAGTTTTTGTTATATTTAATCTAGCTAGTTCAGTATTTGCTCTGGAATTAGATAAAACTCAATATCAGTTAGGTGATGTAGTAAAGATAACCATTGATTCTGGTTTTGTTGATGAGGGGTACAGTTTAGAAATAGCATCTAAAGAATCTGTTTATAGGTATCTTGAATTAATAGAATTAGATATTATTTTTATTCCAAGATATATCGGAGAATATGATTTAAGGATAGTTGATAGATTAAATGATCAGGTTATAGTCTCGAGATCATTTGAAGTGATAGATCCTTCAATTAAAGAACCAGGATTAACTGATATGGGCGAAAAAGAAACAAAAAAGATAATTGATGAAATTAATTCAAAAGTTGAACAAACAGTAACTATTTCTATCAGAGATGGTAAAAATAATATTAGGCAAAAAAGTGCAATACTTAGAAAAAAAGATAGTATTCCTAAAAATAATATTCAGTCTGATTTTAATATTTTTAGAGTAAATAGTTTAACTCAAGAAACCAATAAAGCTAGTACACCTGACAGTAATAGTGTTGAATTTATACCCGGTACTAATGGACCAGTAAAAAAGATTATTTTTAATGATTTAGATGTAGAAAACAATCTTGAACTCGGATTAGATGAGATTGATGATTCAATAAAAAAGAAAGAGGATAAAGATTTCAAAAAGCTTTATGCTATAGATCCTTCAAAACTTGATTTCTCAGAGGCAAATGTAACTTCTGTAGCTGAAGGCAAAGAACTGTATAAATGCAAGGATTGGAATTTTTCTGAACAGAAATGTTATGGTAGTTGGGTAAAGATTATGGACTTAGTGCCTGGTCAAGAATACACTTTTACATTAACACCAGCTGATCCAGGTTTTGGTGAATCTAGTCCTCCAGAACCACATAATGTTCAGGGAAGAGTATTTAATTCAGATGGCGTTACTGGAGTTGATAATGGAGTTCCAGTATTGTTAAATAATACAGATAACGAAAATCTGGTTTTAACTGAAGTTTATGCACCACCCATACCTTCTTTAAAGGGAGCTTATTCTGCCTCAATAAATGGTTCTGATAATGATAATGTTACTGTAATGGCCTGGAACAGCACTTCATATGGTATAAACTCTTCTTTACTTCAATCATCTACAACTAATCTTAATATTGTTATAGATCTTATTAGGACAAGTGAAACAAATGTTACAATAACAATTCCTTTGAATAATAGTATGATGTATAGCGGGCAGATTTTTAACGTAACAGCTAATATAGAAATAATTGGGGGGC
>CAYUUQ010000033.1:10404-11289 GCA_964447875.1 uncultured Methanosarcinales archaeon
GTATAAATATCAGTAATGAATATATGGCTGAACTATATCAAGATAATTATGAACATAGTCTGGGAGATATTAACTTAGGAGAATCTAAAACAACAACTTGGAATCTTACAGCTGCAGGTTACGGCTTAACAAATATTACAGTAAATTCATACTGTGATTCCGACGGAGTTAATATTGATAATCTTAATTCATATACTGTTTATGATATACTAATCAATGATAGCCTTTCCCCCAATGTTACCTTAATTTCTCCAGATAATAATACTTGGAATAGTAGTACTAATTTAAGTTTACATTATAACACCACTGATAGTAGTGATATAAGAAATTGCAGCTTATATTTTAATGGAATACTTAATATAACAGATGATAATGTCGCATCTGGCTCATTAAACTATTTTCTTTTGAACAATACTGTAGATGGAAATCATAGTTGGTTTGTATCTTGTTATGATAATTCAACTAACTTTAATCAAGGAAACAGCACCATATGGCAGATCAATGTAGATAAATCATTTCCAATTATTAATCTAATCTCTCCTAAAAATAACACTAATGTTTCTAACAATACAGTTATATTTGAGTACAATGTAACAGATAGTTATGGTGAAATAAGTAATTGTTCTTTGGTATTGAATGATAATCTGTATAGTACTAATTATAATATAACGCTTAATGCAACTCAGAATTTTACTTTTAATTTATCTGCAGGACTTTATAACTGGAGTATAATGTGTGTTGATAAGGCTAACAACACAAATCACTCAATAGATTGGACCATTAATATAACTGATTCAGACTTAGCTATTTATGACTCAGATATCAATTTTAGCACAAATAATCCAGTTGAAAATCAAGCTGTAATGGTCAATGCCACAATACGTA
>CAYUUQ010000034.1:0-10951 GCA_964447875.1 uncultured Methanosarcinales archaeon
ATCAGAAATATTATTATCCATTCTACTTTTTGTCAGCATATTATCAATTTCATATAGATTCTCAGAAGTAGATACAAGATACTGTTGCTTTAAACTTTCTAGAATATCCTTCTTATTAGATATAGCACTAAATTTTTTTGGTTTAATATATTTAACAGAAGAAACAAAAGCCGAACCCGCAATAGACGTTGTGCCTTTCTCATGAACCTTATAATTCATGTGCTGACTTTTTTTAACTGAATTCAAAAATGAATCTATTGCTGGATACTTACTTTTAGACTTCCCTTCAATAGGATCAAGTTCATCTAAATGCTGATTTGTTAATTTCATAATTTTCTTATCTACTGGCCGATATAGTCCTTTTTCATTAAGTAGCACCTTCATACTTAAAGAAAGTTTATTATCATACCTTACTAAAGATTTATGAAACTCATTTATTGGTCCAAAAATCTTTAATAATAAATTTGTTGAAATTATCTTACTCATTTGTTTATCATCCATACATTTATATTTGTAACATTAAAGCCAGTTATCTTACCTTTAATCTGTAATTTCAAACAATGAGTTTGAACAGAATGCCAGGCTCTCCCTATCTTAAGGCCTAAATCCCTAGTTGACATAGGATTTTTGGCTTTGTTTAGAGCCTTCAAAATCTCAGAATCTATTCTTTTACCGAGTTTTGCCTTTCGTGTCACCATATTAATCTACAGTTTACTATACCTTTCTCTAGTTTCATTCTTTAAAAAGATTTATAACCACCGAGAAGGAGTGTAAAGCTTCATACTATTCTTAATACTAATCTAAGTACTAAGGTTCGCACTTAAAGATTATAAAAAAAGTATTTTCCAAAATAAATATGATTATTAAAATGGTCTTTCTTTTCATAAAACTAATCTAATTACTAACGTTCGCACTTAAATAATATTAAAAAATGATTTTCCAAAATACATTCAGAAATCATAAGTCTTTAATCTTATCAAAAGCAAATTATACATCACATCATCTATTTTTTCAAAAATATCAAGCTCCTTAACTTTTTTAAGATCAAAAGGTTCATTCAATTTATCACAAGCCAGATTAACAGAACAGACAACAAAATTCATAAATGGTTGTTTACCATGATATAATTTCTTATCCATAAATTTATTCAACAACGATTCACTTTTTTCTTTAATATCATCAGATAAACCCAGATGATCAGAAATCTCAATTATACCCCCCTTTCCTAAACCTTTCATAGAAGATTCACGATCAGATCGATTAATATCCTTGCAATTCATAAAAAAGAGTAATATATCAAAGTATATATAGTTTTTGAAAGAAATAACAATAATCTATTTCATGACATACTTGATCAAATCAATCATTCTGTTAGAATAACCCCACTCATTGTCATACCATCCTGTTACAACAAGCATATTCTTATCTATTACATTTGTTAGTTGAGAATCAAATATACATGAATGTGGGTTTCCAACTATGTCTGATGAGACTAATGCTTCATCAGAGTATTGCAGTATTCCTTTCATCTTAGTATTAGATATCTTTTTGAATAATTTATTTACATCAGTTGGATCTATTTTCTTCTTTTCTGTTTCAGCAACAAAATTTACTAAACTACCATCTGCAACAGGAACTCTAATTGATGAAGCAACCAATCGACCCTTAAGAGAAGGAATTACTTTCATAACAGCTTTTGCTGCACCAGTTGTTGTTGGAACAATATTTAGTGCAGCTGCTTTTGCTCTTCTTAGATCTGAATGAGGTGCATCATGTATTCTTTGATCACCAGTATAAGCATGCACAGTAGTCATAACGCCACCCTTAATTCCATAATTATCATTTATTATTTTTGCCATAGGGGCAAAACAATTTGTTGTACAAGATGCATTTGAAATAAGATTTTCATTATTATATTCTTTTTCATTAACTCCTAAAACAAGGGTTTTTACATCTCCATCCCCCTTACAAGGTGCACTTAAAACAACCTTCTTAGCACCGGAATCAAGATGAAGTTTCATCTGAGGACATGTCCTAAAAAAACCAGTACATTCAGAAGCAACATCAACCTTAAGTTTCTTCCAAGGTAGTTTTGAAGGATCCTTTTCAGAAAAAATAGGTATTTTTTTGTTGTTTATTAATATCGCATCTTTTTTAGCAATTATTTTACCATTAAATGGTCCATGAACAGAATCATATCTCAAAAGATGTGCTAGTGTTGAAGGTTCTGTAAGGTCATTTATACCAACTACATTGATCTTACGATCATTTAAAGCAGCCCTAAGAACTAATCTTCCTATTCTTCCAAAACCATTAATCGCCAGATTGATCATTTATCAGCACCTCTGTTTATTAAGCTAAAACAACAAGAGGCGAGTAATGGTACCAGAAATCTCTGATTTCTCAGTACCTTAATTGCTAAATTGATCATTTATCAGCACCTCTTAACCTTTATCCTAAAACTGATAGTATATTAATCTTTCTGTTCTCTATAATAAATAGAAAACTATTTAAAATCTTAAAATAAAAAAGATATATATGAAAAAGAAAAAAAACTTAGACCGAATAATTCATTGGACCCCTAGAGTATTATCAATAGTCATAATATTATTCTTCTCACTTTTTGCATTAGATGTATTTGTTGAACCTTATACACCATTTGAAATGTTCATTGCATTCATGATGCATATGATTCCAACATTTGTTTTAGTGCTAATAACTATATTCTCATGGAAAAGAGAGCCTGTTGGAGGAGTATTATTCTTGATAATATCAATTATGTTTACTTTTGCTTTTAACACATACAGAAATATATTAACATTTGTTTTTGTTACTGGAATACCTCTAACAATAGGACTACTATTTCTATTAGAAGATCATAGAAAAAAGAAAAAAAAGATAGTTAAGAAAAAAACAAAGAAAAAGAAATAAATTATTTAATCATGAACTCAAAGCTTATAGCACCGTGTGGAATGAACTGTAGTCTATGCATAGGTTTCTTAAGAGATAAAAACACTTGCCCAGGTTGTAGAAATCAAATAAATTCTAATTACTGTAAAAAATGTATAATCAAAAACTGTAAGATATTAAAGAAAAACAATTGGAAATATTGTTCAGATAAATGTGACAAATATCCATGCACTAGACTAAAAAACCTAGATAAACGTTATAGAAGCAAATATGAATTTAGTATGATAGAAAACCTAAAATTCATAAAAAATAATGGAATAAGAAAATTCATAAAAAAACAAAAAGCTAAATATCAAAATAATAATAAGATTTATTGTATACATAGAAAAGAATACCATAATATAAAATAAAAAGATATTTAAACTATCTAAATAAAAACATAATAAGGTGATAATATGGGTTGTTATACAGTTCCTGCTGCTGCAGCAATAATGCATTTTCTTGCTAGAAAAAAGAGTCCTAACTTTAAGAGTAAACATCAATTATGGTTAAATCAACTGTATCTTGGAGCAGGAATATTTGGAATAATAGACCACATATGGAACAGAGAACTTCTAAGATTTAGTATGTCAGATGTTTTACTAGGTTTTTTAATAACACTAGGAATAACCATAGCTTGGGCAATTATCGTTACAATAGACATCTATACAAATAAACATATTGTAAAATCATGAAAATATATTGTTTTGGTAATGAGTTCTTAGAATATGATTCATTAGCGAAAGTTATAGCTGATGAAATTAAAATAAAAGACATAGAATTCATAAAATGTAATTCTCCTGAAGATATATTTCTAGAAGAAGAAAAAATAATAATTTTAGATGTAGTAGAAGAAATTAAAGAAGTTGTCTTAATAGATGATATAGATCAACTAAAAGATAATCAGATAACAAGTTTGCATGACTTTGATCTTTCATTTTTCTTAAAATTAAAAAAAGAATTAGGTGAAATTAAAGAAGTTAAAATAATTGGAATTCCGATGAAAGGTGATAAAGAAAAGATTAAAAGTTCTATTATCAAACTTATTAAAGAAATCTAAAAATAATTTACAACCAATTAACCTTTAAGAAATGACTACTACATGAAAAGCAAGGATCATAGCTTCTTATCAATTTCTCTATCTCTAAAACAATCTCTTCTTTTTTTGCCTTATTATCAAGCAATTGCTGAACATAAACCTTAATATCATCATTTAAATTTCTTAAAAACTGTGCTGTTGGTGTAAGAACATTAGCATAAGTTATTTTACCCTTAGAATCACACTTATATTCGTGCCATAATGTTCCCCTAGGCGCTTCATTAGCTGCAATTCCATGACCTTCCTTAAATTTAATTTCAACATTATCTTCTTTCTCAACCTTAAAATTTTTCAAAATCTTCATACATTCTTCTCTGTAATGTATCAATTCTAAAGCTTGAGCCATGATATTATAAAATGGATTATCAGATGGATACTTAATATCGATATTACCCATATATTTCTTTGTTTCAGGACTTAACTGATCCATGTTATTATTAAACCTAGCTAAACAACCAACCGAATATGATTTTCCTTCCCTAACTGCAAAATTACAAGAACTAAACGGTTCATGATATTCCTTAACAAAACTATGAAAATCCTTTTGCTTGTATTTCTTGCCATCAACAGATATATCTCCCTGACTAGTTCCAAACTCATCATCCTTTACAATACACATATATTGTGTTGGATTTTCAAACTTAGGATAATCAAGAGAAGCAAAAAGATCATTTGTTTTTATTATATCTTCATGAGAATTATCTAACCTATCATAAACTTGATTTAGGTCATCTTGACTAGGAAAATGCCAAAATCCGCCAGGTGTTGGTGCAACAGGATGCATTACTCTTCCTGAAATAAGTGTCACCATATCATTACCAAGTTTAACTAATCTCAAAGCTCCTTGTATCTCTTTTTTGAACTTTGGAGCCATTGCAATTGCAGACTTATAACCAAGATAATCAGGCAATGCTAAGAAATATAAGTGAGCTGCATGACTTCTAATTCTTTCACCAATAGTCTGCAACATTCTTAATGTAACTGTTTGCTTTGAAGGTTTTATGCCTAAAGCATTCTCAACAGCCATTATTGATGCTACATTATGAGCAGAAGAACAAATTCCACAAATTCTAGTTGTAATTTCGGGAGCTTCTAAAATTCCCCTTCCAACTAACAATCCTTCAAAATATCTCGAACCTTCTATGCTACCAAGTTCACACTCTTTAACCTTGCCATCCTTAATCTCAAGATTAAGTTTCGCATGACCTTCAACTTTTGTAATATGATTTAATGTAATTGTTCCCATTTTGTCCCCTTAAGCTTCTCATTAACCTCTAGTCCTATAAATGTTTCCATTCTTTTTTTAGCTTCTTTAATTTCGATTCCTTTTTCTTCCATTAATTTAAAGTATTCTTCAAAATCAGGTTCAGGTGTTAAGCCGCGACAACCATAACATTCAAAACCAGATGTAGTGCATATAGCTTCACATCCACCTGCAGTTAATGGTCCTAAACAAATCTTACAATCATCTAGTAAACATCCATTCTCATTTAACCTACATTCCTTACATACGGGGTCTTGAGTATTTCTAAATGTTTTTCCTAACAATAAATCTTTAACAAATTTCTTGATTTCCTCTCTATCAGGCGGACATCCAGGTAAAGAAAATTCCACTTTAATAAATTCAGTTATTGGTTTTGGTTTACCAATGTCTTTCATCTCTGGATATTTCTTCTCATACTTTAACCTATCCAAGTTCTCTTCATTACTCCAATTTCTTAATGCTGGAATATTACCATGAGTTGCACAAGCTCCTAGTGCAATAACAATTGTACTTCTTTCTCTAAGCTTCTTAACCATCTCTTCGTCATCTTTATTGACAACTCCGCCTTCAATAAAACAAATATCTAATGGTCCATCATACTTTTCTCCCATAATAAACCTAAATTCCTTGATATCAACAGCATTGATTATATCTAAAATCTCATCTTCATTAAAAATAACACTAAGTAAACATCCCTGACATCCTGTTACATCATAAAATCCTACTTTTGGTTTAGCCATTTTAATCATCCTTATAATCTTTTAACTCATCATATCGAAATACTGCTCCATCTAAGCAAGTGTATTTTCCATGAATCATACATCTTCCACATTTTCCCATTCCGCAATACATCAGTCTTTCAGCTGAAATATATATCTGCTCGTCTTTAAATCCTTTTTTAGATAAAATCTCAGCTGTTTTTTCTATCATTATTGGTGGTCCGCAGATAAAAGCAATAGAATTTTCATCAAATTCTACATCTTCTTGCACTAGTTGAGTAACAAAACCTTGTTCTCCCAAATCTGTTGGCTCGCTAACTTTATCAAAACTTAATTTTAAACCAAGATTATTTTTCCAGTCATCAATTCTATATTTAAATAATAAATCATCTGGACTTCTAAACCCAAAAAACAATTGAACATCATTATAATCATCCCTTGAATTATTAATAAACTCAACAACACCTTTCAAAGGCGCAACTCCTGAACCGCCACCAACAATAACAAGATTTTTTCCCATGAATTTCTCCATAGGGTAAGACTTGCCATATGGTCCTCTGACTAGAAGTTCATCTCCTTCTTTTAATTCTGCTAGTTTATTTGTCATATTTCCAACTTCTCTGATGTTTAGTTCTATATATTTATCAGAACTAGAACATATAGAAATTGGTGCTTCTCCAATTCCAGGTAATGAACAAAAAACAAATTGGCCAGGTTCGTGTTTTAAAGACCAATCAAGTTTTATTGTAAAAGTATCAGAAGTCTCTCTATTGTAACTTAAGACTTTTACAAGTATTGGTTTGTATGGTGAATCTTTTATTATTTGTTCTTGTGTTGTCATTTTACTTAAAATTTTCTCGAAATTTTTAGTTTAAAAATCAGAGTGGCTTTAGCCCTCAATTTTTTTAAATTCATTAATAATTTCTACCCAATCAATTTTAGCTGGACATCCTTCAATACATCTTCCACACCCTGTGCAAAAAACCTCATCATGTCTGTCCTTGAAATATTGAATCTGATGATATATTCTATGTTTAAACCTAGCTAATTTTGAATCTCTAAAGATATGCTCCCCAGCTACCCGTGTAAAACTCCTTAATTGACATGATGCTGGTTTTCTAACTCTTTTCCCTGTCTTTAAATCAAAATTAACATCATCAGAAATATCAAAACAATGACAATTAACACATAAAAAGTTACATGCCCCACAACTTAAGCATTTGTCAGCTCCTTTTTTCCAGGTCTCAGAATGATAATAATCTTTTATATCTAAATTTTTAAGTTCTTTTTTATTTATTATTTTTTTATCTTCTTCAGTTACTATACCTTCTGATTCAACAAAAAAATCGCTAAACTCTTTTAGAAACTCTTCTCCTTTCTCTGAACCAACTTCAACCCCGTAATTATCTCCTTTATCATAAAACATCAAATCATAAAAATCTTTAAGTTCAAATGAATTGCAAAAACAATAATCATCTCCTTCTTTACAATGATAACCAATCAACAAAGCTGCATCTCTTCTTGCATTATAGAATGGATCTTCATGTTCTTCCAAAAATACAATATCCTGATGCATTATTCCATTTAGATCGCATCTTCTAACTCCGAAATAAACAATTGGTGTTGTATCAATATTAGGATCTTTGATCTTATTGCAATCAAACTCAAATAAAGTCTCTTCAGGATGAAAAAAGAATCCTTTGATAGGATAATGAGTTTTCTTATCTAAAAATATCTCAGAAGCATCCTTAATTTTTGTAAAATAGCTTTTACTATGCTTCTTACCAGAATGTGATTCGACTGGAGCAACAAGACTATGAGATTTTATAACAGAATTAACAAATTTCTCAAAATCCACTTTTTTTAGCAAATATTGCCCCATAAATTTCCTTTTGGTTAATAAGTTTTTAAATATTTCGCTATAAACTGGATTATTATACTTTGATATCCCAGGGTAAAAGTACCTTTCTTAAAGCATCTTTACCCTGAATATAAGATAAAAACACACCATAATTTGTAAAAGGAACATTAACTATTTCAAAATCCCTTATCCTTGAGGCTAACTTTTGAGAACTTATCATGCACCCACCACAATGTATAATCAATTTGTACTCCTTAAGTTTTTTATTTTCTTGAAATTCTCTTCCAAAATTGTGTTCTAAAACAACACCAGGATAATTCTTCTCAAAATAATCTGGAATCTGTACAGTTCCAATATCTTCACCGATTCTTGAATGATTACATGCTTCAACTATCAAAACTTTATCTCCAGATCTTAACTTATCAACAACCTTAACGCCCCCTGCAAATTCTTTTAATTTTCCGCAACTAAAATAATTGATCATAGTTATTGAAAACGTAGTAAGCATAATATCCTCTGGACACCATTTATTCATTATATCCATAGCTTGAGAATCTGTAATTATAACTTTTGGTTTTCTCTTAAGATTATTTAAAAAATCAATAAATCTTTTTTTCTCTACTTCAAAATCTTTACCACGAGCATTAGTTAAATCTAACCTAAAAGAAACAGGGTAAGCCCAATTTCTGGTTATATATTCTTCAGCCATTGCCTGAGGCCGTAAATATCTTCCAGGTGGCGTTTCTTTATCCATAGGTATTACTAGTACATAATATTCATCCTTCTCTAAAAAAGGTAAAAGATCTGTTTTTTTATTCTTAGGTGTATAATTAGCTAGTATAAAATCAAGTAATACCTTACGTGAATCATTATCTATTGCATTTATCTTAATTTTCCGATAGAAGTTTAATAAACTTAGATTATTCTCTATCTCAGAGATATGTTTCTCATCTTCTGGTTTGAATGTATTATAGATAATTAATATTTGTTTATCTAAATCTCTCGCTTTTTCTATAATCTCTTTTTCAACATCAAATTCTTTTGTAGAAGGATCAAATACAATTAAAACTAAATCACATTCCTTAAGATCAAAAAAAACTTTTTTTCTTTTTTTCTCCCCTAAGTTTTGCGTTTCATCTGCTCCAGCAGTATCAAAAAGTTTAACAGGTCCAAGTCCGTGTATCTCTTGCAAAGCAATCTTTGTATCGGCAGTAGTTCCTGCTTTTGAATCCACAATAGAGGTTTCTTGTTGAGTTAAAAGATTCATAACTGAACTTTTACCAGAATTCATTTTTCCAAATATACCAATATGTTCTCTTTCAACTAATACTGCCATTATTCATCCTCTCAAAAAAATGTTTTGAATCTCCCCACTTACCAAATACTGGATTTAATCCACTAGATCTTATCCTTTGAGTTATGCAATTTAAACAATCACTAGAAGACTCATCAATACATGGTTTATCTTTATATAATAAGTAATCCTTTCGGTATTTCTTTGGTGTAACTAAAGGCATAATAACATTAGCACCTGCCTTTAATCCTAGCTCTCTACCTATTGGATTTAATGCTTGTAATGCTGTTGTAGCTGCTATATTTATATTTGGCATCATCAATCTCAGACATGCGATCATATTTAGGCCTAAATTAAGATTCTTCTCATTTTTATTCTCAACTACTTTAGTAATTGCATCAGGATGAGATATAAAAGGACCCATCCCAACCATATCAATATCAATCTCTTTGAAAAAAAGAAGATCATCTGCAAGATTCTCTACATTTTGAAATGGTGAACCTACCATAACACCAGTACCTACTTGAAACCCAATCTCCTTAAGATCAATTAAACATTTTCTTCTGGAATCATAACTCATTTCAGAAGGATGTAATTTCTTGTAATGGTCTTTATCTGAAGTTTCTATACGTAATAAATATCTATGTGCACCAGAATCAAAAAATTCCTGATAAGTCTTTTTATCCTGCTCTCCAACACACAAAGTTAATCCTATATCTGGAAACTTATTTTTTATCTCTTTAACAATATCAGTAACAAAACTTACAAACTTAGGATCTTTTCTCTCTCCTGATTGTAAAACAATTGAACCGTAGTTGGAATCACTACAAAACTTAACAGCAGCCATTATCTCTTCTTTAGACATCATATATCTTTGTACATTATCATTTGATTTTCTTATGCCACAATAAAAACAATCATTGCCACAGATATTAGAAAATTCTATCAACCCGCGAAAATAAACTGAATTAGACAAGAATTTATCTCTAAGACTAGCTGCTTTAGAATGCAATTCTTTCTGAGCAATGCCTGTAGAATTAAGATAATTTATTATCTCTTCTTTAGAAATACCTATCTCTTTCGCCATTTTCTATTTTTATTAAGTATTCCTCTGTTAATTTCTTCCTTTTTTCATCAGGAATGTTCTCTATCTCTTTTTTAATCAATGCTTCTCCTTCTGCTTTTGTTTCTTCATCAGCATAATCAACCAAATATTCCTTAAATGTAGTTAAAGCATTAGGTAAACAATGAAGCTGTATCAAACCAGGTTTTGCAAGTTCCATAAAATCTTTTCCAACCCTTCCAAGCCTATAACAACCAGTACAAAACGAAGGTATAAATCCTTGTTTAACTACAGACTTAATTACCTCCCCAGTACTTCTAGTATCATTCAAAGTAAACTGTTCTTCATCCTCAGGATTAACTAAAGCCTCTCCATACCCTCCTGGATTAGTTTTAGATCCTGCACTTATCTGTGAAACACCCAAATTAAATAATTCTTCTCTCATTTTAGCTGATTCTCTAGTAGATAATATCATTCCAGTATAAGGTACTGCCAGTCTTATAACTGCAACTAACTTCTTAAAATCTTTATCAGAAACAGTATATGGAACTTTCTCAGCTGCAGGAGCATTCTGTGCATATTCTATTCTGGGTATAGATATTGTATGAGGTCCAACTCCAAACTTCTTATCTAAATGTTTAGCATGTTGTACCAAACTCATCACTTCAAATCTATAATCATATAATCCAAACAATGCACCTA
>CAYUUQ010000035.1:0-10937 GCA_964447875.1 uncultured Methanosarcinales archaeon
TACATCAATCTCTTCTTTTATTTCTTCTGTTGGGGTTCCTTTACCTATAACAATAGTATAAGATTTGGGATTTAGTCTTACATCATCTATGAAAGAAGAGATTGATGTATCATCTGCTACAACTGATGAGATAAATAATAAAAATAATGGTATTAATAGGTATTTCAGGCTCATATGCTTATTTTTAGTTTTATAGTATATAAATTTTATTTATTTCCCAAACATTTTTATACAATAGTGGATAAAATATTGATTTAATGAAAGAAATATTAGATAATGTGCTTGGGAGTATAAAGCCTACAAAAGAAGAAGAGAAAGAGGTTTTTGATAAAGTTGATTTTATCCTTAAGAAGATAAATAACAGCATTAGAGACGCTAAAGCTATATTGGGTGGATCAGGTATAAAGGGAACATGGCTAAAAAATGCGCATGATGAAGATATTTTTGTTTGTTTTGACTATACTAAATATAAAAATAGAAGTGATGAGCTTTCTGATATACTTGAGAAGAAGATAAAGAAGAAATTTAAGATAAAAAGACTGCATGGCAGTAGAGATTATTTTCAAATAAAAGATAAAGGCAGTACTGTTGAGATTATCCCGATATTAGGAATTAAAAAAGCGGACGATGCAAAAAATATAACAGATATAAGTCCACTGCATGCTTTGTGGGTTAATAAGCACAAGAAACTTAGAGATGAGATGAGGTTATTAAAGCATTTTTGCAAATCAAATGATCTTTATGGTGCTGAGAGTCATATAAAAGGATTTTCTGGTTATATCTGTGAAATATTGGTTGTTAATTATGGTTCTTTTGTTAATGTTTTAAAAAGTGCTGTTAAATGGAAAGAGAAGGATGTTATAGATGTCCGAAAATATTTTAAAAAAGGAGAGGTATTTAGGACATTGAATTCAAGTAAATTATTTAGCCCATTAATTGTTATAGATCCTGTACAAGAAAGTAGAAATGCTGCTGCTGCACTAAGCTATGAGAAGTTTGAATTGTTCAAGAAAAAAGCAAAAGAATTTTTGAAAAAACCATCTATTAAATTCTTTGAGAAAAAAGAGTTTTCTATAGAGGATATTAAGAAGAAAGCTAAAAAGAACTTATTAATTGTTTTTGATGTAAAACCTAATTCTGGAAAAGAAGATATTGTTGGGTGTAAACTGATAAAGGCTCTCGAAACTATAAGAAAAGGGATTGAAAAAGAAGATTTTAAGATAATAAATTATGGATGGAATTGGAATAAAGATGCAATATTTTATTTTATTATTAAAAAAGAAAAATTATCTAAGATGAAAATACATGATGGTCCTCCATTAAGAGCTAAAGATCATGTTAAGATATTCAAGAAAATGTATAAGAAAACATTTGTTGATTGTGGGATTGTTAAAGCTGAGATAAAGAGAAAATATACTGATGTTAATGAATTGGTTAAGGATCTTATTAAAGATAAGGATGTTAAATCAAGAGTTAAGAAAATAAAAATAAGATGAAATTTGATATATTTTTAAAAGGCATGCTCATGGGGATATGTGATCTAATCCCGGGAATCAGCGGTGGAACTATTGCTTTTATTACTGGGATATATGAAAGACTCATATATGCTGTAAAGGGATTTTCTTTAAAGATTTTAAAGAATATTGGAAACATAAAAAAGTTCAAAAAAGATCTGAAGAAGCTTGATCTTGTTTTTTTAACATTATTAGGAGCTGGAATTGCTACATCAATATTGATTGGATCTAGAATTATGGATTTCCTACTTGAAAACTATTTTAGTTTTACTATTGCTTTTTTTATAGGGCTTATAATTGCATCTTCTAAAATAATCTTTGATAATATTAAAAAACATAGCTTTACAAATATGATATTTGGCATTATTGGTATGTTAATTGGGGGACTGATGATTTTTATTTCTCCTGCTTCTGTAAATCCTAGCATGATTTATATCTTTATAGGGGGTTTTTTGGCTATATCTGCAATGTTTTTACCTGGAATTTCGGGAGCATTTATTTTATTTATAATGGGATTGTATGAATTCATTATTAAATCTGTTAAAGATCTTGATCTTATCGTATTGAATGTTTTTTTTGTCGGAGCTATTCTTGGAGCTGCATCTATATCAAGAGTAGTAGCTTTTCTTTTCTTAAAAGATAGATGCAAAACACTTTATTTTTTACTAGGTTTTGTTATTGGGGCTTTGAGTATCCCGTTAAAAAGAATAATACAGCCTATGAATATTTTTGATATAATTGTTATAGTTTTACTTGTAATCTTGAGTATGACATCTGTCCTAATGATCAATAAAAAGAAAAGGTTGTATGATGATAACAAAAAAAGAAATTAAAAGACAATTGTTTCATATAATGTTTGGGATAATTCTTGCTTTGTTAGTTAATATAGGGATATTAAATAAGATAACTATGGGCATAATCTTAATTATCGCTTTTGTATTATGTTATATAAGCAGAAGAATGAAGATACCTGGAGTATATTGGTTCTTAGATAAGTTTGAGAGAGAAGAAGAACTGATAAAGAATCCAGGAAAAGGTGCTTTTTTCTACCTTGTTGGAAGTTATCTTGCAGTATTGTTGTTTTCCAAAGATATTGCTATTGCTTCTATTGTGATTTTGGCTTTAGGAGACTCTATATCTCACTTAGTTGGAAGATTTGGGAGTATTCCTCATCCATTTACAGATAAGAAGTTCTTAGAAGGCATATTAGCTGGTGTTATCGCTGGTTTTATTGGTGCTGTTATTGTGCTTGGAAATGGGTTAGAGGCAGGATTAGGTGCTTTAATAGCTATGCTAGCTGAGAGTTTTGATATAAAGATCAAAAGATATAAAATAGATGATAATTTGTTTATACCAATACTTGCTGGAACAGTTATCTGGTTAATTAGAGTATTTATATAATTTATAAGGTTAAAGCAAAGCTTTTTAAATGATACGTGATTTCTACGTAGTATTGGGATTATTCCCGTATATTAGAAACTATTCTAATTAATTAAAAAACAACAAGAGATAGATCTTGTTGGCTAATAAAATGCAAAACGCACAACCAAACTTGACACCAATGGCCAATCCTGGCTATGATCCTAGTAGAAAAGAGACTAGTAGAATTAGTAGTGGAGATGTTGGTTTGACTGTTATGAAGGATTATACAATAAGGAATCAATATGGAATACATGCTAGGCCTGCTGCATTATTTGTTAAAAAGGTTAAGGATTATGATGCTGATATTACTGTAGAAAATGAAAGAACGAGTGTGAGTGGAAAAAGCATTATGGGTATGATGACATTAGAAGCAGCGTATGGCACTAAAATCACTGTAATGGTTGATGGACCTGAATCAGCAGAAATATTTAAGGTTCTTGATGATCTTATTGAAAATAGACATTTTGATGAAGAGTTGGGTGGGCATTAAAATGATTGAACAAATAAAACAATATTATGAAGTTAATGTAAAAGAGTGGGTTGAGTTAGCTAAAAGTCTTCATGATCAAATTGAAGGTGGGGAGAAAGATATCGGTTCTTTAGTAGCAGATACTCCAATTAAAGATGTTGATTCTACTGATGTAGAAATAATAGCAGAGTATATCCATAGATTAGATGTTTTAGAAAGAGATTATGTATGGGAAGACAGTAAAGCAAGACCACCAACTATGGCTTTAGTTGTTTCAAAGGCTTTTTTAGATCAATTTAATAATGATGGGTGTGAATCAGGAAGTTATGTAGATAGTCATTATGATGGAAATGATGCTGCTAAAAAGGAGATTCATAATCTAACCACTGCTGTTAGTGGATTATATAGTATGGTGGATAATGCTCTTCAGAGAAATGCAGAATTACATCGCACTCATATTAAAGAGGGATTCGCAAGATTAATTAGAGGACTAGTACATTATGCAATGATGCCTGAAATAAATACTGATCTTGCTTATGAAGTAATGGAACAAGATGAAAGATTCAAAAAAGAAGTGGATCATATCCAAAGTGATGCAGAGGATCTAAAAAATGATGTATTAAGGGGAAGAAAGGGTAAAGTTGAAGTAGGAATTGGTCGATTATCTGAAAAGATTGACCCAGACTATATCAAAAAAGAGTATGGAAAAAACCCAGCACAATTAATAATAATGGAGAATCTTCAGGTTGGCGCACATCTAGTGATAACAGCAGCAAGAGAATATATGAAGTATGCTTGAAAAGATTTATATACTTTTATTTCATTCTTTTTAGTTTAAAATGGAAATACAAAAAATTTTACTTAAAAAAGAAGATATATTCACAGATATATTTGGTCAGGATAAAGTTAAGAAGCAATTGAAATCGGCATTGCTTACTGATAGACATGTTATATTAGTCGGTCCGCCAGGAGTTGGTAAGACAACTCTTGCAAAAGACTTAGCTAATGTTCTTAAGATTGAGAATTTTGTAAGGATACAAGGTTCACCAGACTTAACAGCTGAAGACCTATTAGGAGATATCGATCCTGTTAAAGCTTTAGAGTTTGGACCATTAAGTGTTGAAGCTTTTACTAAAGGAAAGATATTCAAAGCTAATAATGGAATATTATTTTTTGATGAATTGAATAGATGTCCTGAAAAATTGCAGAATGCTCTTTTACAGGTTTTAGCTGAGAAAAAAGCAACTATTGGAAGTTATGATGTTGATTTTGACTTAGATTTTGTTTTTATTGGAACTATGAATCCAGAAGATAGTTCGACTGAGAAGTTATCAGATGTTCTACTTGATAGATTCGACTTAGTTTATGTAACTTATCCTGAAAGTTTAGAAATTGAGAGAAAAATTGTTTTAGAAAAAGGTAAGAAATTAGATGTTGAATTTCCATTAACTTTAATTGATACAGCTATTAGTTATGTGAGGGAACTTAGAGATGATGATAAGATTGAAAGAAAACCCTCTGTAAGGGCTTCATTAGGATTATATGAAAGAGCTCAAGCTAATGCTTTACTTAATGGTAAAAAAGTTGTTGATTTTTCTGATGTTGAAGAAGCAGTTATATCGGTTATAAGTCATAGGATCAGTTTAAAACCTTCTGTTAAATATCTACAGGATCCTAGAGACTACGTACGGGAACAGTTTTCCAAGTTTAAAGAGAAAACTGATGCAGATAGCGGTGATCTACTTTGACAGCGAGCAAAACGTTAAATCATTTAAACCGATAGAAGAAATAAGTGGAAAGTTGGATTCTCAGGACGAAGAAGATAAGCTTATGCGTTCTGTTATGGGAAATGACAAGAAGACTATAGAAGAAGGTATGATCTTAAATGATGCTATTAATGCAGGACTTAATTCTTTTACTCCTGACTTGATGTTTGAGCAGTTGGTAAAAAACTATTCTATGGCTAAGAAGATGATGGGACCTAGCCTTATAAGGGAGGTTAGTGGATATGATGATGGTTATGTTGAGAAGAACATTAAGATTCCTGAGTTTCAAAGAGAAGTAAAGAAGAATATCAAAAAGAATGTTGATGATCTGAAAAAAGATGGGCTTATCGATAAGAATGGTATACTTTCAGATAAAGGTGTTGAATTAGCTTCATTAGTTCTTTATACTGAGGAGTTGGATCACTTGATACCTAAAGGAATATTAGGAGAGAAGATCCATAAGAAGAGTTTTATTTATGGTGGAAAAGAAGATACTAAGCAATATAAGAAAGGAGATAGGTATAGAGATATTGCAATAAAAAAATCAATCAAGTTAGCTGTTAGAAGAGGAAAAAAGAAATTATCTAAAGAAGAATTGCAAACTTATGAAAGACAATCTAAAGGTCAGATTTATTTGGTTTATGCTCTTGACGCTTCTGGAAGTATGAAAGGTAAGAAAATAGAGGTTTGTAAAAAAGCTGGTATTGCACTAGCCTTTAAAGCTATTGAAGAGAAAGATAAAGTTGGACTCATGGTTTTTGGAGCTGATGTTAAAGAAAGGGTAGATTGTACTTTAGACTTTAAAATGTTGTTACATTCAATAACTAAGATCAAAGCTGCTAAAGAAACTAATTTAGCTAAAACTGTTAATGAAGCAGTTATGATGTTTCCATCTAATGATGTAGGGAAACATCTTATATTGTTGACTGATGCTATGCCAACTATAGGAGAAGAACCAGAAAAAGATACGATTGAAGCTGTTTCTATTGCTCGCGCGAACGGAATTACAATTTCACTTATTGGAGTTCAACTAGATAAAAAAGGAGAAGAATTAGCTAAGAAAATAGTTGCTGTAGGAGAAGGTAAACTATATATGGTTAAAGATCTTGATGAATTGGATAGAATAGTTCTAGAAGATTATTATAGTGTTATTTAGGATTGCTGAGATTCCAGTATAAAGTAATCATGTGCTCCAATAACAGTAACTAGTCCTGAGTGAGATAGGTGTTTTGGTAAAGCAAGTCTTCCTTTAGAATCAACTACTCCATGTTCAGAAACAGCGCCAATAGTCCTTAGTGATTCACTTAGTTTTTTATCAGAAAAAGTGGGTCTATCTCTAAGAGAAGCTAAGATTTCTTCTGCTTTTTTACTATCATAACAATTATATCTTTGAGTATTTGTTGAATCTATCAAGCAATAAACAAGGTTGTTAGCATATGTTTCCCTAACTATTCTCATAAATTCTGCAGGTAGGTAAATCCTATTTTTTGGATCTACGTGTCTATCACGATAGACACCTTCAAATCTGGGTGGATTACTCATAATCAATGAAAATGACTCTTAATTTAAAAATATAAGCTTTTGTTCATACGATTAATTTTAAATATAAGCTAACAAATTTAGTATAAAAATGAAGATTTTAACGTTTGTTGACTTGCATGGAAGCAAGAAAGCAATGGAAAGAATAAAGAAATTAAGTTCGAAAGTTGATTTGATAGTATGTGCTGGAGACCTTTCTATATTTGGGAATAAGATAGATGAACTATTGTTTGAGTTGAATTCTATTGAAAAGAAGATGTTGATTATTCCTGGAAATCATGAGGATTTTTCAGAATTGAAAAAGTTATGTAAGCTATTTGATAATATTGATTATATTGACAATGGAATGATGAAACTTGATAACTACTTATTTTTTGGTTATGGTGATGGTGGGTTTTCAACAGTAGATGAAACATTTGAAAGATTGGGAAAGAAGTTTGAAAAAGAGATAAAAAAACATAAAGATTGTAAGGTTGTTTTGGTTACACATGCACCACCACATAAGACCAAATTAGACAATATTCATGGAGAAAGTTGTGGGAATAAAGCTATAAGAAAATTTATTCAGAAGAATAATATTTTGTTAGCTGTTTCTGGTCATCTACATGAGAATTCTGGAAAAGAAGATAAGCTTAATGGATGTAAGTTGATAAATCCTGGAGCTTATGGTAGAATAGTTGATGTTTGAGAAAATTTACTAGAAAAGTAAATTTTAGATTTAGAAGTTCTTAAGAAATTCTAAGTGACTACTTCTCAATGGAAAAAGTTTATATAACAAACGTAATTCTTACGAAGTATAATGGGATGGTTTGGTAAACAAAGAAATCCTGCATGGCATAATGCACTAGAAGACATTGTTTCGTTAGATCCAAGATTAAAAGGGCACCATGATAATAGTTCATTACCTGGAGTTTTTACATATTTTGTTGAACATTTTCTAGAGACATTTACTGATACAGAAAAAAGATCAGAAAAAGCAGACCTTCTTGAAGAAAAAACAAGAAGTTTTGCAGAAACTTATGGGCTAGTAGAAGGTATTAGTGATATAACTTATCAAAAAGTAAATGATTTGTATGTTAAATGTTCTTTACCTAGCGATACTGTAGCTGGAGATATCTTCAAAAGAATGCAAGCAGTTGTAGAAAGAAATGAAGGTACAACTTCTAAATATTACTTAGCATATATGAAAAAGAAAGGAAAGAGTGGAGAAGAAGTTGCAGATGTTGTTGGTGCTGAAGATGTTAAGGCTATAAGGGAAGAAATTAGAAGTGTAAAATTAAAATCAAAACCGGATAATATATATGTTATTCAACAAGATGGTGAGAAGACAAATTATGAGTTTACAACATTAAGAAGAGTTTGTGGATACACTCAAAGACAGCTTTTGAAGTAAAACAACTTTACTTTCTTTTTTCTCATCAATGATTTTATAATTTGTTTCTTTACAGATAATTTTAGCAAATTCGATTATCTCTTCATGATAAGGCATGTTTGTTTTCTTTAATCTTTTTTGAGAATAGCCTACATGAACATATCCTTTTAGTTCGACGTTTCTTGGTTTATATTTTTTTATTAGTTTAGCATAAAGTTCTGGTTTTATCATATTTACATCCTTAACTAATGTTAACCTAA
Organism: uncultured Methanosarcinales archaeon; assembly: GCA_964447875.1. GTDB lineage: Archaea > Nanobdellota > Nanobdellia > Woesearchaeales > DATDXC01 > CAYUUQ01. The sequence goes on from CAYUUQ010000035.1 coordinate 8,343, forward strand.
TAACATTTCTTTTGAATTTTGACATCAATGAGAGAGATTTAAGGAGTTTAGTCCAGCCATTTTTTATTAATGGACGACAGACTTTTTCATATGTTGATTTGTTTGGAGCAGGCAAAGTGATATATAATTGAGTAGGTTGTGCTTTTAATAATTTTTTTATCATTAATGGTTGAGTTCCATTTGTAACTAAAAAAGAATTTATCTTTCTTTTTTTAAGTTCTAAAATTAGTTCTGGAAGGCGTGGATACATACATGGTTCTCCAGTTAATGAAATTGCGAATTGTTGAGGTTTGAGGCGTTCTTGATATTTTTTCATATTGGTTTTATTGCTTCCGCCAAACCCTTCTAAGTATTTAGCGTTTTCTTTTATACATTGTTCAACTATTTCTTTTGGATCATTTGATTTAGCAGTCCATTTTGGTTTGGTATGGTCTATATCACGCCAACACCACACACAACGATGAGTACATGTCTCAAGGGCTGGAGTCATCTGAACACATAAATGACATTTAGTATCATAGAACTTTTCTTTATAACAGATAGCTTCATCTCTAATGGATTTCTTAGTCCATTCGCAAACTTTGATGCTGCTGTGCTTACCTACAATTCTGTAACCCTGCTTCTCGAGTTCTTTTATTTTATTTTCAGATAACATAATATTCCCCCTAAATTATTACCAGCTTATTAAAAATTTTTAAATTTGAGCCAGTTAACATATAACCTTGTTCTCTAGGTCTAGTTTCTTTTTTTGTGACCATATGCACAATGTATTATACAAACATATATAAATTATTACGGTTTTGTTGTTTTTATGAAGATTGGTAGTATAATAAAAAAATTAGAAGATAATGAAGAATTTAAGACTTGGCATAAAGAAAGTTATGCAAGTTCAATAGTTCATGTGTTTAAGATGTTTGATGAAGCTAATAAAGATGAGTTTCAATTGGGATATTTTAATTCTGATGAGACTATAACTACCTGGATAGTTGGTAAAGACGATATAAAGATGGTTCCTAAAGAAGAAGTTTTTAAGAAGCCTGACTCAAAAATAAAAAAATTAGATATGGAGCTTATAGGTATAGATTTTTCTCAGGCTAGAGAAAAAGCAGTTAATCTCCAAGAGGAGAAGTATCCTAATGAGAAGCCTATGAAAGAGATTGCTATATTACAGAATCTTGAAGTAGGACAAGTATTTAATTTTACATTTGTTACACAATCATTCAAAACATTGAACATAAAGATTGATTCAAAGACGGGAGAAGTAATGTCTGATGAATTAATGAACTTGATGGACTTAGGTAAGCAATAATTTTCCATACCTAGAATATATAGGTTTAATATTAATATTCTTTAAATATAAGTTTACTTTAAAAAACATTAATTCTAAAATGATTAAAGTTCAAATAACAAAAATCAAAGACAATGCAATTACTCCTAAGTATGCTCATGAAGGAGATGCAGGAGTTGACTTATATTCCACTGAAGAATATATCTTAAAACCTGGAGAAAGGGTTTTAGTTTCTACTGGAATTAAGATTGCTGTTCCTAAAGGTTATGAGGCACAAGTAAGACCTAAGTCAGGATTGGCTTTGAAAAGTGGAATATCAGTACTAAATACTCCTGGAACTGTTGATTCAGGGTATAGGGGAGAAGTTGGAGTTATTGCAGTTAATCTTTCACAAGAAGAGTATAAAATTGAAGCAGGAAAAAAGATTGCTCAGATGGTCTTTGCCAAAGTTGAAGAAGCTGAGTTTGAAGAAGTTGCTGAATTAGATGAAACAGCACGTAATGCTGGTGGATTTGGTTCAACTGGCCTGCATTAAATCATATTTACTAAATTAAAAAAGAGTCAAGGAAATAGAGGTGTCAAATGTATCATAAACCAAAAATTAGTTACAATACCATAAAGAAGAATAAAACTTTAAGTGGTTTTTTTACTTCTAAACCAGAAGGTAAGCCTTTGGAAGAAGATGAGGAAGTAGAGGCTTAATTACTATTGAGTAGTTAAACAATAGAAAGATTTAAATACTATTTCTCTATCCTATTATTTATGAACAAACGAGCAGATGGTGGATTAACTGCAATTGTAATCATTGTTGTGATATTAGTATTTCTTTCATATTTAGTAAATATAAGTCAGAGACAGTGCAGTTCTAATAAAGACTGTAGTGATGGTTCTTATTGTGGAAGTGATTTTTCCTGTCATAAGATACCTGTAATTGAAAGGCAGACTTCACCAGTAGTAGTTAATAGAGATTATACAGGAGCTGCATGGGTTATAGGAATAGCTATTGTTATAGCATCTATATTCTTTAATTGGGATAAAATATTTCATAGAAAAAAAGAAAGAGTCAATGAAGAAAAGGTTTATCACAATATGCCTGTTTATTATGAGACTCAGTCAAAGTAATGTATCAATTTTTTCTTTTATCTGTTCAAATACTTCATCTTTTGTTTTAGAAGCATCTATTATCTCAATAGGATCAGCTAATTTCTTTTTTAGATTTAAGAAGTTTTGTCTTAGATCTTTCATGAATTTTATTTCTTCGAATTTTTCTGTATCTAAGCCACGATCATGGATACGATCTAATGCTT
>CAYUUQ010000036.1:0-10742 GCA_964447875.1 uncultured Methanosarcinales archaeon
AGGAATTTTTTCTTTTTTTCTTTTTAATTCTTTGAATTTTTTAGCTGCCCTTATTGCTTGTTCTTTTGTAGTTACTTCAATTTCGATAAAATTTGCTTTTTTTCTGTATTTCCATGCGTTTTCTAATGCTGTTTCTATTATATTTTTTACTTTGTTTCTTTTTAATGCTGCTAGATGATTATCTTTTATAAGGATAGACTCCCATAAAGCTAGTCTGTGAGTAAGGCCTCCTCCTACAAATACTGCTTTTTTATCCATATAGCGCCATTGTGTTTTTCTTGTTGGGGCTATTCCTATCTTATTTTTAGTTATTTTTTTTAGATTGTAAGTTAATGTGGCAATGCCTGACATTCTTGATATTATATCCAAACAAGATCTTTCTAGTTTTAGTATATCTTTTTCATTTCCTTCTAAAGACATGATTTTTGTATTTGATTTTATTTTTGAACTATCTTTTATCAATGGTTTAATCTTTATTTTTGAATCTTTTAATAAGAAAGATACTTCTTCAATACCTGCAACTATTCCTGTAGATCTTGAGTAGATTATTGCTTTGACTTTTTTTCCTTTTCCAAGAACAGAATTTGATGTAATATCACTCCAGCCAATGTCTCCTTTTACTTCTTCAATTATAAATTTATTTATCCAATGAAGATAATTCTTATTCTTTGAATTTAATAAATGACCACGCTGAAATGCTTTACTTAACGCTTGTTTTCTATTCATAAGAAATATAGTTATTGATTCTTATTTAAATCTTTTCTCAGCACTTAAGTCAGGTAGATTTAATATATGTTTATTTACTTTTTTTGTAAATTGTTCAAGAGTTATGCCTCCAATAAGTTTTCCAGACTTTATTACAGGTATTCTTCTTATCTTGTTTGAATAGAACAAATAGCTGATCTTATGGCCAGCAAAATAATCTTTTGCTTTTATAATTTTTTTAGAAGCTATTCTTAATACATTTAATTTGTTAATATTTATTTTACTGTGTGCCACTCTTCTTACAAAATCTCTTTCTGTAATGATGCCAACAACTTTTAGTTTTTTTGTAGTTATAACAACATATGGAGTTTTTTTCTCTATCATAAGAGCTACAGCATCTTTAAGTGATGCTCTCCAATTAATATAAGGGATATCTTTTTCCATTAACATCTCTGCGTCTGGTAGAGGGTAGTTTTTGATGAAGTTCATCTCTAGTTTTATTAGCATTGAGAAATATGTGCCAAAGTCATTTAAAGAAACTACTCCAGTTAGTCTATTTTTAGAGACAACTGGAAGATATCTAACTTTATGTTTTTCTATAAGGTGCATACCTGTCTTTATTTTATCATTTTCATCTATAGTTACAACTTTTTTATTCATTATATTTTTTGCAGTAAGGTTGTAAAAGTCATTATCTAGACTGTTAAATAGTATATCTTCTTCTGTTATTACACCTATTGGTTTATTGTTTTCAACTACAAATACAGACCCCATATTATTTTTAGACATAAGTTTAGCAATATCTTGTATTTGGGTATTCTTATCTACAGTAATAGCATTTTTAATCATAACATCTTTTATTTTTCTTGATTCTAGTCTGTTTGCCATGATGGGTGTATCGACATAAAGCATGTCTTTAATAGGCTCTATTATTCCATTTTTAACTACAAAGAATTGATTTATTATTAGGAGTAATGTTGATATTATAGCAAACATTATCACAGCTTCTACAATCCTTATTTGTTCTAAGTTTTGTTGTATATCTTTTTTGATATCTATCTGATAGTATGTTTTTGGTAAATCTAAGCTATCACTAAATTCTTCTTTTAGCTCTAAGAATTCTTTTTCTTCAAGAACAGAAGGAAGAATACTTCCTGCTATAACTCTTAGTTCGTAATCTGTTATGCTTTTGAACAGTTCATATTGTTTTTTATAATTATCTTTGAACGTCTTACTTGTAAATGATTCTATTGTTAACTTATACCCTTCATTTGATTTTTCTAGATATGTATTATATCTATTAAGATACTCTTGTTTTCCAGTTTCAAGATACTTTTCAAATGCGTTTTCTCTTATAAGATTATAATATATGAGAGTATTCATCCCGTCCTGAAATCTAGTATCTGAATTTATTAGTTGGTCATAATTTTTTTTTGTTAGGTCCATAAAGTTTATGAAAAGAAAACTGAGAAGTAATAATAGTATAAAGAACACTACAAAAGGACCCATTAATTTATTTTCAATTTTCATATGATATTTTGGCCATATGATAAGTAAGAATAACTTATCTATCACCTCTATACCCATTTATTGCCTTTATACTATAAAAATCTTTCCTATTCTGCTAGTCTTAAGAAACATCTAACATACGCTTTAGGGCCAATTTAGCTTTTTTAGCAATTTCTTTATTGACCTCTATTGGATTAGTCTCATTTTTCAGACAATCATATACTTTATTTAGAGTTATTTTCTTCATCTGTATACATGTTCCACCTAATGGGTAGAATGTTTTTTCTGGAATGAGTTTTTTTAACACATTAGACATTCCACATTCTGTTACAACAATAAATTCTTTATTATCTGATTTTTTTGCATAAGTTATCATTTGAGATGTAGAGCAGATTGCATCTGCTAGGTTCAGTATTTCCATTCTACATTCTGGATGAGCTATAACTTTAGCAGTAGGATATAATTCTTTAGCTTTTTTAACTTCTTCAGATGAGATTTTGTCATGAACATAACAATATCCTTCTACTGGAATTATTTTCTTATCTGTTTTAGTTTGAGTATAGGCTGCTAGGTTTTTATCTGGTGTAAATATTATTTCATCTTGTTCTAGAGAGTTTACAACAATAACTGAATTAGCTGAAGTACAACAAATATCTGAAATTGCTTTTATTTCTGCTGTTGTATTGATATAGCTTACTACTGCAGCATTAGGATGCTCTTGTTTTATTTTTTCTACTTTCTCAGTTGTTATCATATTAGCCATAGGGCAGTTAGCTAACGTATCTGGAATTAAGACTAATTTTTCAGGGTTAAGTACTTTTGCAGCTTCTGCCATAAAGTCAACACCACAAAAAACTATTATCTCTGCATCAGTATTTACAGCTTTTTTTGCTAATTCTAATGAGTCTCCAAGAAAATCAGCTATTTCATAGATTTCTTTTCTTTGATAGTTATGTACAAGTATAACTGCTTTTTTCTCTTTTTTTAGCTGATTTATTTTATCTATAAGTTCTTTATTCGCCATACTGTTTTGAGTTATTTATGTATATAAAAAAGTTTAGGTTTTAATTATCGCAAGAGATGGTAAGACTTCAACAGGGAGGGAATTGTCTGTATGCACTTTAAGTTTTGCTGATAGCTCTCCACCCACCCTTAACTCTAAGAATATAAGGTGCTATTAGAGTACAACAATTATTAAATAAGGATATATGTTAGTTTTTAACTATGGATAATGATATTTTTGATAGTATATTAGATAGCTTAGATGATTCTTTAAAAGATAATGGAAGCTATGTTGATTTTGGAAATAACGGATATAAAGCAATAGAGTTTTCTAAAGATAATTTCTCAGATATACCTAACATAGACTCAAGTAGGAAGATTGTCTTTATTGATGGAGGTAATCAAGAGATTATATCTGCTCCAAATTTCTCAGTTCAATTGGTGAGGGTTTATTATACAGTTTATTTTGGTAAACAACGTGTTAATGCAGGTAAGAGTGAGTTTTATGTGTTGGTAACTTCAAGTAAGGTAGAAGATAAAATAAAATATGAAACAAAGATATTTCCTATAAATTATTCTATTGATAATTTTTCTTTTGATAGTTTTGACAAGAGCTTAAAACAAGGAGATAATAGAGTTAAGATAGGTAATATAGGAGGAGTTATAAGAAAGTTAGCAGAGATTAAGGTTGCTGAAGAAGCAGTTGATCTATTATCTGGTGGCGATGTAATTGTTAGAGATGGAGACCTTAAGGCAGCTACTGTTTTTGAGAGAGATTATTTTGATAGTTTATATCAAAAGGCTAGGGATAAAGGCATTATTGTTTCAGGATTATCTAAAACATCTGGATTATTTACAGATAAAGGTAAGTCTTTACTATTTGCTTTAGGCAGTATCGCTCCAGAAGGAGAATGGTATTATCATCCTATTGTTGATATAACTAATGATATGCATAAGGCAGATATGTATATTGTTAAGTTGAATTCAAAATCAGATTATGTGTTTAAGTTTGAGATTTTGAAAGAAAGTAAGTATGAAGCTGATGAGATCTTATCTTTACTTAAGGAAAATTCATCTGACCCAGTATTTTTTGGTTATCCTTATGGTTTAATAGAGGCTGATAGATTTGCTCGTGTTTCAAATGAAGAAATAGAAGTTCTTCGTATAAGATTTATTACTAAAGCGGGTGATAAATGGAAGAAGATAAAATCTTGTTTGAATGCAACTAATGCACATAGTATTTTAGATACATTATCTTAGATTTCTAATTTGTTTTTTATATTCTGATATAATGAGAAAACTTTATATACTTATAGTTGTAGTTCTAAGTAAAAAAGAGGGAATATGAAATTTAAATATTTGATATATGCTATTATGTTTTTATTAGTAGTAAATATTTCTTTTGCTTTGGATAATCTGGCTAGGGTTAATTATTGTGAGATTGCTGTTTCTTCTTTACAGTTTAATCCTGCTCATTCAAATCAAAGGGGAGATTATTTTAATCATGAAGATCAGATATTTAAAACATGGGATGAAAATCAAAATGAAGGACATTTTCTTACTATTCAAAATACTCAGAATTTAGGTAATACTCCAATTTATAATATATTTTATCATTCTTCCGAAAGAGATTATTTTAATGAATTTGGATCTAATGGCCAGAAAAGTAATATCCCAATAATAGATATTAATGAAAAAGATAAATCATTATACATGAGGTGTTATTATAAAATTGGAGATCAGAAAATTCAGATAGGTAGTAGTAGTTATGAACTACGTTCTAGTTTAACCTCTGATTTTAGTTTGACAAATGGTATAATTCCTGATCAACCTACAATAAGGTTTTGTAATTCGAATCCTTGTTCATATTATATCTCTGGTACTCCAGTTTTGAATGTTAATTTTGTACCATTCTGGAACAATACTGTAAACAATGAATTTAAATCTTTTTTTCCACAAACAGAACCTTATCAAATTTTTTATCGATCTTTAAATGATTATCCAACGTCTCTTTTAGATTTTGGTTTTTACCTTCTTAGAGAGGTTGGGGCTAGTAATCTTATAACTCAACCACCGAAAGTTTATATATATATAAATGGTTCAAATATTGTAGATTATTTACTTCCTTCATATGATAAGTGTTCTAATTTTTTAGTAGAAGATTTAACTGATGGAAGAAGCAATGTAGGTACTTCTAGAAACTTTTTAATCATACCTGGGAATAAATACAAGGTTACAAATAAATTTTATAATCCTTATAATATAAGGTTAACAGATATTAAACATAAGTATAATTGGCAATCATATTCTTCTCAAGTTGCAGGTTGTGGGTTTGGATTGGGGTCTAAAGAAACAGATGTAGATTATTTTAGTATAGGTTATTCAGATTACATAACTTTTGATATTGAACCACGGGATTTTAAAGAAGTTAGTTCTGAGTATATACTTCCGACTGATGAATCTTTATGTGAATTACTTAATAGTGTAAGAATTTACAATAAAAAAGGCACATATTATATCACATGGCCAAGAATTGGTTCTGATAATACGCCTTACCTTGCTTTTTCAGGTATAAGGCAGGAATTGGACTTAGTAGGAGGGCAACCATCACTTAATGTATTAACATTTTTTAATGTTCCAAATACTGCTAATACTCCTACTGTAAAACCAGGCGACTTTAGTATAATAACCAGAATACTTTATAAAAATAAGACTACCGGGCAGCAAAGCATTTGGAGAGAAGAAGAAACAGTTTTAGATCTTGACAAAATTAAAGAAATAACTGGTGGCTTATCTGAAATTCCTAATGGCGCAAACAAATATAATTTTAGTATGTCTATTCCAGCAGATTCATCTATGAAATCAGGAGAGTATAGTGCTGATTTTTTTATAAAAGCAAAAAACGGCAGGTTTAATGAGAAAACTATTGCTTATTTACCTGGGTATGCTAAATTTGAACTTGGAAAAATACAATATGCTCTTGATGGATCAGTATTTAGATTTGGTGTGAATTCAAGATCAGCAACTATGCCTATTACACTTTTTAATCCTGATTTTTATCCTCACAGATTTACATGGGAGATAAAGAGTATATCTGATACAAATAATTTTCAATTTAGTGAAGATACTCATACTATTCATAGTGTAGACTTAAAGGCACTTGAAACAAAAACAATAGACCTTAGGGTAGATGCAATCTATTCTACATGGCCAGAATATTATACAACTGAATCTTTTAAAATTGAAGTAAATACTGATCAGGTTAATGTTGATCCTGCTGAAATTGAATACACTTTAGATATAAGTCAAGCATATTGGTTAAATTTGAAATCTGAAGATATCTCTATTATTACTACTGATATAGTTGAGGGAGGTTCTTTGGATTTTAATGTTTTTTGGAAAATTGAGGCAAGTGGATCTACTTTTGATGATTTAAAAAATGAGCAATATGATGTTAAGGTTACATTATTTAAAGATGGAATCGAGGAAGATGCTAAAATTAAAACATTTACTATTACAGAGAATTGGGCAACTATAAATTTTTCTTCTAATCTCGATGTTCCAAGAGGATCAGGGGATTATAAAATAAGATTAGATGTTGATGTTAATAGTAATATAATTGAGAATAATAGTGTTAATAATCCTAAAGAAGAGGATAATTCAAGAGAACAGAGTTTAGATATTAAGGATCCTGATGAAAGTAAGGAATTATGTATGAAAAGTTTTGGGAAAAGTGAACAAGATATTGAATGTAGTATAGGTGAAACTAACTGCTGGAGTACACATACTGGTTCAAATCATGATGTTATTGAGAAGAATTCCGAAACAGCAGGGTGTTGTGGTGATGATATATATAATGGAGACATGTATGAGTGTTGGGTTGATGGTATAAATAATTCTTGTTGTTTGTCCTCATCACTTGGAGAAGTTGCTTATATTGATGATCCTGATTCTTCTTTGAATTATTGCAATCTTATGAGCAAGAAAGAAAATGGTAATTTAGTTGGTAATTGTGGTCCTCAATATACCGGAAAGAGGTATTGTTGGGGAGGTAATATAAAATCCGAGTGTTGTGGTGATGATAATTTAGAGATATGGGATTATTTTACAAATACAAGTTTATCTGATGTTTTAGTGGATGGAACATGTTATAACGGCAAATGGAATCCAAAAAATAAAAAACTATATTTTGATCTTAGTATATAAAATAGAATGAAAAAAGTCAATAAAAAATCAATGATGGAACTTTCATCAAAAGCAATTATTGTATTAATAATCTCTTTAGTGGTTATTGGTCTGTTGTTGTCTTTTATGAATCTGACATTTAAAAAAACAGTAACTAGATTTGAAGAATTAGCTATAAATGAATTTGCAACACCTCCTGTTGCAATCATCAATTCTCCTCAAGATGGTTCAGTAATTGAAGCTAAATCAGATTTAATATTGGATGCATCACATTCTTATGATCTAAATAGCCAAATTAGAGAGTATTATTGGGATTATACTGGAAATGGTATTATAGATAATACAGGTGAAGTAGTAAATGTAGCTCGTGCATATGAAGACCCTGGAAAATATACTATCACTTTAAAAGTAATGAATAAAGAGGGTGCTGTTGGTACAGCTACTTCAACTATAACTGTTGTTTCAAAAAACGTAAAAGATAAGGATAAGTATGTTGATAGTCCGTTATTTCTTACTTCTGATGAAATTAATAATTATGATAATATTTTGAGATTGATTCCTTTAGTTATTTGGCAGGATATGAAAGGTAAACATGAATATGATTACGTAATTTATAATGAATTTGCAGGAAATGATGAAATAATTAATATCATGGATGATAAAAGTAGCACTAAATCTATTGTTTTTGGAGAATATTTTCCTGGAGATAGCAATCATCAAATTTCTCAGGATATGATGGATAATTACTTTAGTTATTGGTTAGATATTGAAAGTTTTGTTTTAGTACATTTAAGTGCTGATGATGATGTTAAGTTGATGAGTGCAACATATGCAGCATATATAAATGCACCATTAATTTTTATTGATGATACTAATTTTAATCAATATTCTCTTAGATTAAATGGAAAAAAGGTTATTGTTATAGATGATGTCATTGATCAATTAAATAATCCAAATAAATATTTTCTTGGGGATAACTGTGAAATAAGATCCTATTCTTTAGAAGATATATACAATCTTAAGATAACCGGTTTTACTGGAATAAATTCGCGAGGATTGATTGTTTCATGAGAAAAAGAACAAAAAATAAATTTTTAATATTATTCATATTTTTAATTATTTTACAAGTAGTTTCTTTTACTGTACAAGGTGATAATATGGGCGGAATCCCATATTCTGAAGGATTACCACCTAACTTGGATTCTGACCTAGATGGAATCCCAGATTCTGAAGACTTACTTCCTAATGATTATGATAATGATGGAATGCCTGATGAATGGGAGAATAAGTATGGATTAAGGTATGATTCATTTAATTCAAATGAAGATATGGATAATGATGGAATAATCAATATAGATGAATATAGGCTGAATAAAAATCCTGTTGTTCCAGATGAGAAGCAGGTCATTGAAGAAGAAATAGATGTTCCAGTTTTTAATACAGGAGAGATGAGAATTGCTAGAATTATTCTTTGGGTAATTAGTATTTTTACATTATATCTTATCGGATGGTTAATCTTTACTTTAGTTCAAGGTAAAAAAAATAATCAGCAGATTGTAAATCAGAGATATAATAATTCTCAGATACAACCTCAGAGACCTGTTAATACTCTTCCATACCCGACATATAGAACAACATATAATAATCCTAAAACTAACAAAAAGTATGCAATTAAAGGTTTTAATGAAACTCCAAAAAAAGTAAAAGTTAACGATCAGAAAACAAAAAAAAGTTCGATAAAAAAATCTTTTGATAAATTTGATAATAAAAAAACTAAAATAAGATCTAAAAAAGAGAAGAAAAATCTAAAGTCTGAAGATGGGTATTTAGTTGTAGGTGAAAAAGAGAAATCATACTCAAAAAAACCAAAAAAGAAATCTTCAAAAGATGATGACATATTTAAGAAATTATCGAATATTACAAAAAAATAAAAAATTGTTTTTTATTTTATCTATTATCTTAAAAACAAAAGTTTATATAATAGCATAATAGGTTATGTTTTATGTATGATGTTATAACTGTTGGAAGTTCTACTGTAGATGTTTTTGCTAAGACTAAAACTTCTGAACTTATCAAGATATATAACTCAAGCGGCGAAACAAACTTATTGGTTTATCCTACTGGAAGCAAGATACTTGTCGAAGAGTTGAATTTTACTACCGGTGGTGGAGCCACCAATACTGCAGTATGTTTAGCAAGAATGGGACATAAGGTTGCATGTATATCTAAAATGGGTACAGGGTCTAATTCTTCTAAAGTTATAAGACATCTAAAAAAAGATAAGATTGACACTTCTTTGATGGTAAGGAATAAAAAAGGTAAAACAGGTTATTCTATTATTCTTGATAGTAGAAATCATGATAGAACAATACTTGCTTTTAAGGGATCAAATAATGATCTTAAATATCGTGAGATCAATTTAAAGAAAGTTAAAACAAAGTGGTTTTATTTTTCTACTCAATTAGAGGAGAGTTATAATACACAAGTAAAGCTTGCTAAATTTGCCGAGAAGAACAACATAAAGATAATGTTTAATGCTTCTGAATATTTGGTTAAAAAAGGGTCTAATTTTTTAAAGGAGATATTAGTTAGAACAGAGATACTTGTTTTGAACAGAGATGAAGCAAGGATATTATGCATTGGAAATGATATTAGGGATCTTATGAGTAAGATTCATTCTTTAGGTCCAAAAATAGTTGTTATAACTGACGGCAAGAAATCTTTTTATGTTTCAGATGGAGATTTTTTATATTCTGGTAAACCTAATAAGTGTACTGTTGTTGAGACTACTGGTGCAGGAGATGCTTTTGCTGCTACATTTTTATCTGGATTACTAAAAAAGGATGATATTGAGTTTGCTATTAAGTTGGCATCAGTTAATTCTGAATCTGTTATTCAACATCATGGTGCCAAGAATAAGTTGTTTACATATAATGAGGCAATGAAACAGATAAAGAAGAATAAATTGAAAATAAAGAAGAAAAAATTATAATATTTATTACTTAAATTTCTTATATCCTATCCATATCAATACTGCTAATACTAGTCCTAAGATAAACAATCTTCCTATTTTTGCTAGATTTCCCCAGTATCTTAATGTTCCATAAATTATCATCAATGCTCCGCCACCCATTATTCCTGAGGAGACTGATGCTAGTTTTAGTTTTATTCCACCGATAATTAAGGATATCAATCCTAATATTACTGTTATTATGAATACATTTCTGTTGTAGATTTCTCTTGCAGAATCGTATTCTTTTCTACAGGTATATGCAGCATCACAATAACCTTCTTTAGTTAAATTACTTTCTAGTTTTTTTTCTGTTGGAATTGATGTCCAT
>CAYUUQ010000037.1:0-10449 GCA_964447875.1 uncultured Methanosarcinales archaeon
CTAAGCTGACGAAAGCTAAGATTGTTTCTTTAATTTTTTCTGATGTTATAGGTGATGACTTAACTACTATTGCTTCTGGACCGACTTATTCTAAGGGTGTTGATAATATATTGTTATTAAATAATACAGTTGCATTAGATGCTATGAAATTGAAAGCTAAATCTTTAGGTTTTGATGTTAGTGTTTATTCAAATAAGATAAAAGGAGAATCAAGGAATGTTTCTAAAAGGATATTAAATAAATTTAATTGCATAAAAGGTAAGAAGAAATGTTTATTATTTGCTGGCGAAACTACAGTTACCGTTAAAGGAAAAGGTAAGGGGGGTAGAAATCAGGAGTTTTGTTTATCTATTATTGATAAAGTTAATACTGTTAAGGATTGTTGTGTTGTTAGTTTGGGAACCGATGGTATAGATGGGTTTAGCGATGCTGCAGGAGCAATAATTGATTCTAAGAGTTTAGTTAATTCCAAGAGGTTGGGTTTAGACTTTAAGAAATATTTAGATAATAATGATTCATATCATTTCTTTAAGAAATCAGATGGTTTAATTATGACTGGTATTACTGGAAGCAATGTTTCTGATGTTGGAATTATGATAAGATTATAATTTATTCAACAGATACTCTCTTAATATGAAGAATTCTTGTGCTTGTTTTTTGATTAGTTTTTCTGCTTGTTTTGTGTTCATGTCTTTAGTTTCATTTATAAAAGTATATATTCTTCCAAACCATAAAGGCATGAATGATTTTAAGATACTACTGCTTCTGCTTTCATATTTTTTATATGCTAAAACATAATCATATGTTATTTTAGCCCATCTTTCATCAGAGATATGCAATTTATCATGCACGTAACAACTTTTTATTCTGGAGAAGTCTTCTTCTGAAAGACATTTTTTCATTATTTTTTTACTTTCAATAAAGCCTTTTGTAAATCGTTCTTTTGTGGCTTCAACGTCTATATCAAATTTCTTCGGTTGTTTTTTATTTTCAGGTCTTCCTAATATTGGAGCTGTTCTGACTTTTTTTATCTCTTTTAGCTTGTCTTTGTTTTGAATTATTATCTTGAACAATGTTGAAACTACTTGTCGATACATTGGTCCTAGTGTTTTACTTGGGTCTTTTACACGATGTATCTTGGCACCAAGATTAGCTTGGCATATTTTGAAGTTTCCAAGAATAGCGTGAGTTGTTGTGAATATATCAATACCATACAATGGAGCGTTTTTTGGCCAATGTACTTTCATCAGATGATCTGCAAGCCTGTATGAGAAAGAATAATCTCCCCCTATTGGTTGTCTTATGTCATAACAAAATAGCCCATATACCAAAGGATAACATATAAGATTAGTTATTGTTCCGTCATACTTATATCTTGAGTAATATGGGGTAACGAAATCATATTTATTTTTTATTATAGGATTTATTTGATTTTTTACCCAAGTAGGATTTATATTTTTTAAGTCTGAGTCATTAACTACAACACCTTTTGTTTTACATTGTGCTGCAAGTTCAAAGATCATCTTAAATGCATGACCTTTTCCTATTTTTCCTTCTTCAGTTTCTAAACTAAGTTTGTTGGTTTTTGTTTTAACTTCTAAGAATTTTTCTCTTGTTTTATCTGTACTACCATTGTCAAGATCAACTATAAGAGAAGGATATTTTTTGAAATATTTTGTAAGGCCTTTGTCCATTTGTTCTGCAACGAAAGCTATGTTATCTTGTTCGTTGAATGTTGGAGTTCCAGCGAGAATATCTACGTTTGCGCACAGTCCTGCCACATGTTTCATTTTATATTTATCCTGAAACTAATAGTATAAAAAACCTTTGTTTTATTAATTTTTTACTACTGCTTTTGAAGGATAATAGCGAAAGATATATAAAAGAAGTTAGTTGATGTAATATATAGGGTGTTAGTTTATGAATGTTGATGAATGGTTTGATAAAAATCGATATAAATATCAAAGTTTTTCTAATATTAAGAGATTAGTAGAGTTGAAGAAGCAACAGAAAGTTAAGATTAGTGTTTGTATTCCTACTCTTAATGAGGAAAAGTCTCTTGGAAAAGTTATTAATGTTATAAAAACCAAATTGATGGATCACTATAAACTTATTGATGAAATAGCTGTTATTGATTCAGGTTCTACTGATAATACCAAAGAAGTTGCTAAAGAAGCAGGAGCTGATTTTTATTTATCTTCTGATATATTGAAAAGTATGGGTGAGCATAAAGGGAAGGGAGAGAACTTATGGAAATCACTTTATGTTCTGAAAGGAGATATAATTGTTTGGGTTGACGCAGATATTAAAAATATTCATCCAAGATTTGTTTATGGTTTAGTTGGACCTTTGTTAACACATAAGGAGATAGGTTATGTTAAGCCATTTTATAAAAGGCCTATTAAGGTTGGAGATAAATTGCAGCCTTTAGGTGGTGGAAGAGTAACTGAGTTAACTATAAGACCATTATTTAATCTATTTTTTCCTAGGTTAAGTGGATTTATACAGCCATTAAGTGGGGAAGGTGCTGGAAGAAGAGATGTTTTAGAGAGGATACCTTATTTTACTGGCTATGGTGTTGAGACTGGATTTTTGATAGATATCTATAAGAAATTCGGATTGAATTCTATTGCACAGGTCGATCTTGATAAGAGGGTTCATCGTAATCAGCAGCTTTCTAGTTTAAGCAATATGGCTTTTGCTATAATGCAGGTATTGTCTAAGAGGGCCAATACTTTGGGAAAATTTGTTTTAGTTAAGAGTATCAGAAAGACTTATAGGATAATTGAAAGAGATGAAAAAGGAAACTATAGTATAAATAAGAAGATAATCTCTGATGTTCAAAGACCACCCATGATTACCAGTTCTTATTATAGAAAGAAATTCAAGAAAGATCCTTCGTGGGTTTATGCATGATGATAGTAATATTTACTGATCTAGATGGAACGTTACTTGATGATAATTATTCTTTTGATTACGCTACACCTGCTTTAGATTTGATAAGATCTAAGAATATTCCTTTAGTTTTATGTAGTTCTAAATCGCAATCCGAGATGGAACATTGGCAAGCTAAGTTAGGTATTAAAGGAGCTTTTATAGTTGAGAATGGGGCAGCAGTATTTCTTAATGGAGATTTTGATAGTAATGAAGTTATAAAGCTTGGAACAAATGTTAAAGAATTAAAAGAAATATTGGTTCATATATCTAAAGAATGTGATTGTAAACTTAAGTTATTTAGTGAGATGTCATTAAAGGAAATAATGGATCATACTGGTTTACCAATAGAACAAGCAAGGATGGCCAAGCTTAAAAATTATACAGAGGCTTTCATTGTTGAGCGGGGTAATGTTTCTTTAGTTAAGGATCTTATTGAGAAAAAAGGTTATAATTATACAAGAGCAAAACGATTTCATTATATCATGAAAGGTAATGATAAAGGAAAAGCAGTTAAATTATTGATGGATAAGTTTGAAGGATATACTTCTATAGGTTTAGGTGACAACGAAAACGATAAGCCTATGCTTGATGTTGTTGATAAACCATTTATGCTTACTAAAGGACCTAGTGAATGGAATGATATTGTTCTTGGTTTGTTGAAATGATTTGTTGTTGTCTTTATCTAAAACAAAGGTTTTTTAAATATTCAAATTAATATCTTTTTATGGCAACGAAATTATGGGCTATAGGTTTAATTGTTTTATGTACTGCGTTTACTTCAGCTGCTCAAGTTTTTTATAAGCTCGGAGCTAAATCACTTGAGTTTGATATAATTAGTTTAATTACAAATGTTCCTTTGATAATAGGCATGGTTCTTTATGGAATTGGTGCTGTGTTGATGATAACTGCATTTAAAGGCGGAGAAGTTTCTGTTTTGTATCCTATTATCGCAACTAGTTATATATGGGTTACTTTATTGAGTTTTTATTTTTTTAATGAAGCTGTTAATATTTACCGTATAATTGGAATATTGTTTATAGTTTTTGGAGTAGTAGCTGTTAGTGTAGGATCAAGTTCATCTGAAGTTGTGGAGGCATTATAATGGCAACAGAACTATGGGCAATTGGTTTAGTGTTGCTCGCAAGTTTTATTGGAAGTTTTGGACCAATTTACTTAAAGAAGGCTTCTGGAGAGTTTACTTTTAATATATTGAAATTGATAAAAAATAAGGAACTGATATTTGGTGTTATATTCTACGGATTAGGAACAGTACTCTTTTGGCCTGCTTTGAGAGGTGGAGAATTGTCTGTTTTGTATCCTATTGTATCTACAG
Organism: uncultured Methanosarcinales archaeon; assembly: GCA_964447875.1. Taxonomy (GTDB): domain Archaea; phylum Nanobdellota; class Nanobdellia; order Woesearchaeales; family DATDXC01; genus CAYUUQ01. The sequence goes on from CAYUUQ010000037.1 coordinate 4,271, forward strand.
TTTATATTTGGGTTACATTATGGAGCGTTACTTTGCTTAAAGAGAAAATGAGTTCTAAGAAATGGATAGGATTAGTTTTTATAATTCTTGGTGTTGTGTTTATTGGTTTTGGCGCTTAGATTATTTTTAACTTAAATCTTCTAGAATTATTCCTAACTTATCCAAATTACTTCCAATACCTTGCCAATCTCCTTGTTTCATAGAGTCTTCTATAAGGTTGTAGTAATTTTGTGCTTCTATTATCAGTTCTTCTTGTGATTTGTCTAGTTTATCTGGAGTTTTTGGAATACTTTTAGATTTTCCAAATAAAGCTTCTAAAGCTTCTTTTAAGTTTTCTTCCATTACAACTCTTACACCATCAGAAACTAAAACTCTTTTTAGTTCAGGTAATTGTCCTGTTTCTGCTTGGATGTATAGTGGTTCAATGTATAATATACTATTTTCTATTGGTATTACTAACAAGTTTCCTCTAGTAACTCTTGAACCTTGTTGAGACCATAAAGTAAGTTGTTGAGAAATTTCTGAATCCTGGTCAATCTTAGCTTCAATTTGCAATGGGCCATAGATTAATTTATCTTTTTGGAATTTATACAGTATTAGTTTTCCATAATTTTCTTTATCTGAACGGGCAGCCATCCATGCAACCATATTATCTTTTCTTATAGGGGAAAATGAAGTCATCAAAACAAATTCTTCTTCATATTCACCCGGAAGTTTCATTATCATGTAGTAAGGTTCTACTTTTACTTGTTTACCGACACCATATACCTCTGTTGGAATTTGCCATGCATCTTCTTTATTATAGAATACTTTTATATCATTCATATGGTATGTGCTATAGATGTGGGATTGTATTTTGAATAAGTCTTCAGGATATCTTATATGTTCTTTTATTGTTTCAGGCATTGAAGCGAATTGTTTGAATTGCTTAGGGAAAATTTTGGCATAGGTCATTATTATCGGATCAGTCGTATCCATAACATAATAAGTTACTGTTCCATCGTATGCATCAACAACAACTTTTGCTGAATTTCTTATGTAGTTTATCGATCCAAATTTTTCAGAATAAGGATAGTTTCCTGATATGGTGTATGCGTCAACCATCCATACTAAACTACCATTAGCTATCACCAAATAAGGATCATTATCTAATTCTAAGAAAGGAGTTATTGTTTTTATTCTTTCGACAATATTTCTTGTAAACATTATCTTACTTTCTTTTGTTATATCTGATGATAAAAGAATCTTTATGTCTCCAAACCTTATTGCCATCAATACTTTTTTTAGGAAGCTGTCTAGATTAATTCCTCCTTTGCCATCATAATTTATGTATTCATTAGTGTTGCCTTTTGGATAGTCAAATTCTTTTGTTTTTGTGTTCACTAGAACAAAATCATTGTCTCTTTCACCATAATAGATTTGTGGTTTTGAGATAGTTAGACCATCTACTGTATAAATTGGCGGAATATCCTGGATATAATACTCAGGCAGTCCTTGTTTAGTCACTTTATTAACAGGACTCATTACAACTCCATATCCATGTGTGTAGACCATGTGCATATTTACCCATGTTTTTGCATTTTCTGTTATTTGTTTTTGTTCAAGTTCACGTGGCGCAAGCATCACTTGAGTATATTTGTTGTTTATGTTATACCTGTCAATATCTATTCCTGAAAGGTCATAGTATAATCTTATCTCTTGAGTTTGTTTGTATGTTTTTGTTAAAGGTCTCCAGTCTAATATTCTGACATTATCTATAGTTTCTTTAGCTTTATCTAAAACTTCTGATGAAAGATTTAGATTAACAGAGAAATCTTTTTCTTCGACATCTGCTAAACCGTAGGCTAGTCTAGTAAACTTGATATTGTTTTCAATGTATGGGGCTTCAAGATTTATTTCATTTGGAGATACTTTTAGTGATTGCACTATTCCAGGAATTACTGTTGGACCTATAAATCCAAATATGAAATATAATGCCAGAACATAAGCTAATATGTGTCGTTTTTTTAGTTTTTTAGAGCTGAAAAATACCCATATTAATAATGCTACAGCAACAACAATTGCTAAAACCATAAGAATTTTTATCATCGGTAAGAATGCTACAACATCTGAATAGCCAGCTCCAACAACAATTCCTTGTTCTGAATACATTATTGAGAAACGTGAGAGGTAGTGTTGTATTGATAATAATATAAAGAATATTGAAGCTAAGATTCCAACATGGGTTATTGCTTTGGTTTTTGATAGGAGTAAGTTAAGGTCAATTGATTTTCTTGATTTTGTAGGGTCTAAATTTGGTTCTTGTTGTTGTTTTATTGTTTCTTGGATAAATGATTTTAGATAGTCTAGTGTTACTAATGCTATTGTTAAAACTATTGCACTTGTTATTGTAGCTAAGATAAACTCATAGAATGGTAATGTGAAGATATAGAAGCTGACGTCTTTTGAAAAGATCGGATCTAGTATGTTGAATGATGTTTGATTAAAATATTGTAATACATTAAACCATCCTTCTGAAACACTTAGTCCAGTTATTACAGACAGACCCAAGGATATCAATAGTTTTAGTTTGAAAGGAAATTTGTCTTTTTTAGTGAATCTTGAAGAAATGGCTAAGTTTATTATTAGCCATATAAAAAAAGTTATTGCTGCAAAAATGAATAATCTTATTCTTGCGAAAATAGAGATTAAGAAAATTTGTTCAAAGTTTAATGCTTTAAACCATAAAAAATTGGTAAAGAGGTTTGTTAATGTAGAAATGAAGATGATTATTAATAGAATTATTGCGAAAATTGATCTTAGGAACCAGTTTTGCTTCATATTTTTAATGGTAGGTTAGTGTAGTTTTTAAATTGTTTGGAAAATTAAGAACAAATAAAATACGCTGTTGCCACGGTAGGGGCTTCGCCCGATACACCCCTGTAATCAATTAAAGGGTCTTCACTTTGTTTAGACCCTTGAACTGCTCTTAAGAAATAAATACGCTGTCGCCCGGATTTGAACCGGGATATCCGTGAGGAAACGGGCTAACTTTGTTTTTATTATAAAACACTCAAGGCCCGCGCAGTACCAGATTGTGCCACGACAGCAGTTGATTTATTGATTACAAACTATTGTTTCTTTTTAAATTTAATCATTTTTTCATGATTTCACCGAAACATACTCACTTCGTTTGTAGCTTCGAAAATCTTCAATTTTCGAAACATTTATATACATGTAATATACATGTTAATTACATGTCAAAGCGAGTAAAGATAGATGTGTACTTGAGTTCTAGCCATAAGAATGAGATTTTGAAGCGAGCTAAGAAGCTAGATCTATCTGTAAGTGATTATATGAAATTAAAAGCATTAGATATGATAAAAAATGAGTAAAGCACAGGTTCAACAGTTGTTTGTATTGATAGGAGCAATATTTATAGTTGGATCTATTGTATTGTTTGGGTTAAAAGGTGTTTCTACAATAGAAGAAAAAGGGGATGCAACTGCTATGTTATTTTTTAAGAATAGATTATCTAAAGATGTTGAGAGTATGAGTTATGAAGTTGGAAGTGTTGATATTGCAAAGTATTCTTTACCCTCTGGCTATAAAGAGATGTGTTTTGTGGATCTAGAAAAAGTTAATATCAGTAATCTTTTTGATTATCCTCAGATTAGGACTTATGTTTTAAATAGGGTAGAGAAGAATGTTTTCTTTTTTTATGATGGCGGATTTGATGCAGATTATATTCCTGATTTGGGTGTTAGTTATTATCCTTATTTTTCCTGTTTAGATAGAAAAGGTGCAGTTGAAGTTAGAATTGAAGGTGCAGAAGGAAAGGGAAAGATAAGGCTACCTGTCAGAAAAGAGTATTGTGAGAATGCTTTTCGTAAACCCTGGGGGTGTTTGGTATTAGATATTATTTTTGGTGAAGGGTATAGGCAGGGTTGCCATGATGATTATGATATTTGTTAAGATGAGAAAGAATATGTTTGTTTTGATGTTGGTGTTTTTGTTAGTTATTCCAATAATCTATTCTGTTTCAGTTACAAAGGAAGATATTCATCTGGCTTTACAGAGAGCTTCTTTTATATCTATTGAGAATCCCAGTAAATCCAATCTTACTGATGATGAGATTTCTGATCTATATTATTTTTATCTTAATAGTTCAGGTAATAGTTCTGCACAACAAATAGATCTTATACTTTACCATGGGAAAGATTCTGGAGTTATGATAGAATCAATATACCTTAAGGCAATTGTTGGATATGTTGATAATGAGACAGTGGGTAAGAATTGTGACGATGGAAATTTATGTACTGATGATTTATTTGATTATGAAACATTTAATTGCACTTATACATTTAATACTGATTCTTGTGATGATGGAAATCCTTGTACTCTTGGAGATATGTGTGGTGCTGGAATTTGTCATCCTGGGACGGGGTCTTTAGATTGTAGTGATAATAATCCTTGTACTACTGAATCTTGTTTAGCTGGTGTAGGTTGTAGATATTCTGATGAAACAGATGGGACTAGTTGTGATGATGGTCTTTGGTGGACAGCTCCAGGAACTTCTTCTTGTGATCAAGGAGAATGTGTTTCCAATGCCTATTCTTGTCAAACAGATGATAATAATATCTGTACTGATGAAGAGCCACCTGGTTGCGTCTCTACACCAAATAATAATCGTGTATGTAATGATGGCTTAAATTACACAATAAATGATGTTTGTTCTAATGGTGATTGTAGTGGAACAAATATAACTTGTCAAGAAAGCGGTGATCAATGTAAAGAGAATGTGATTGATGTTGATTTTGGAGTTTGTACTTTAGTGAATTTAGATGGAAATACTTGTACTGATTATAATTCAAACACAGAAAATGATACTTGCAGTAATGGTGTATGCGTTGGTATCCCACTTGAGGTATGCACACCAGAGTCTTATTATTCATGTCATCAAGATGATGTTTATTGGTTTGACTCATGTAATGTTTTAGGATCCATGAAACAAGAATGTTATGTGAATTATACTGAGAATTGGGGAGATCATTTTTGTAAAGATGGAAATGTTTATAGAAACAGAACACTTCATGATCGTGGTTGTTCTGTTGATTCTTGTTATGATAATTTAACTTATGAAGAAGAATCGGTTGAGGATTGTGAAGATAGGGGATGTTATGCAGGAGTTTGTGGTGCAGGAGAATGTAGTGATTGTGGGAATAGTTGTAGTTTAGAAGAGTGTCATTCTTTAGGAGATTGTTATTATTCTTCAGGCAATTTATTTACAAACAATTGTGTTGATATGTCTCTTGTTCTTAATGCTAATTTAACTTGTTATGATATAAATTTTTATGAATGTGAGAATAATATATCTGGATTAAATTGTGGTTGGGATGGGGGAAGGTGTGAGAATGGATGTAGTGATGGAACAAAACATGGTGATTGTTCTTATGATGGATCTAGAGTATTAAATCCTATGAAGTGCACTAATGGAACATTAGCTGATGAATGTATATTTTGTGGTTGCCCTTATGGTTATGATTGCTATCAAGGAAGCTGTGTTACTCCTGGCAGTTATTCTTTGACATGTGGTAATGGTGAGTGTGAGGGTAATGAGAATATTAATAATTGTCCAGCAGATTGTATTGGTTTTCCAATGAATGAAAATGCATTGTGTGTTTATAATCTTAATTCAGCTGTTAGTAAAGAGATATGCGAGTATTATAATGAAACAAGGTATAGATATTCTGAGGAACAGGTTTTAGCTGGAAACTATCCTTATCCTCAAGAGATTAAATTGTTTGGGCTGGATATACCTGATAATGTATTTATGGATGATTATTATGAGGATATGAGTTTAACTAATTTTCAACAATATGTTTTATCTCCATTAATAGAATATGTTGATGAAACCCCAAACATAACTCATCTAGCAATAGCAAAAGATATCCCAACTACAGTTTATGATCCGAATACAGAATCTGCATATATTGCAGATAGATATAGATCTGTTCAAGATTACATAACCTATCCTACATATGATGTTGATACTATTCAAGATACAAGAAGATCTTATCATTATCCAAATACAATTGGTTCTACAATGCAGCATTTTAATCCAGAGGATTTTAAAAATGAGACAACTGGTGAATATAGAGATAGATTTGCTGTTTCCTATCTGACAGGATATAATCTAG